>CAZJBZ010000068.1:0-15326 GCA_964543975.1 uncultured Spirochaetales bacterium | reverse complement strand
AGAGCGCCGGTCTCCAAAACCGGATGTTGTAGGTTCGAATCCTACCTGGCCTGTACAGCATAGGGGAGAAGTTTATGAAAAAAATCATTCAGTTCTTTAAAGAAAGTTATGCTGAACTGAAAAAAGTAATATGGCCCAGTAAGTCCGAAGTTGCACAATCAACAAAAGTGGTTATTATATCGGTTATCATTTTTGCAGCCGTTCTTGGTTTGGTCGACTTTCTCCTTTTACTCGGTATCGATGCGATTTTCTAAGAATATGTATAAGGATAAACATGGCTAAAGGATGGTATGTCGTACATACCTACTCAGGGTATGAGAAAAAAGTTGAAAAACATATACACAAACTAATGGAAAACGACTCTTTTCAAGAAGTGGTCTCCGATGTGAAGGTGCCCGCTGAAGAGGTCATAGAGGTTAAAGAGGGAAAGAAAAAAGTATCGACGAAAAAATTTCTCCCCGGATATATTTTGATTGAAATGGATCTGCCCGACAGAGGTTGGAAAACAGTCTGCGGCCAAATCAGGAAAGTTCCGGGTGTAACCGGCTTTGTCGGTTCAATGCGAGGAATTAAGCCTCATCCGATTCCGGCTGAGGAGGCACGATCAATTTTACAAAAAGCCGGAGAAATAAAAACCGAAAAATATCTGAAACCGAAACAGAGTTACGAGCTGGGAGAGACAGTCCGGATTATCGAGGGACCTTTTGATACCTTTTCCGGGACGGTGGAAGAGGTAAATCTTGAAAAGGGAAAATTGAAGGTTATGGTCGGTATTTTCGGTCGTTCGACCCCGGTTGAGGTGGACTTTTCGCAAGTAGAAAAAATATAACCGTCGTAGCAACGATGGGTTATCCATATGCCTGTGTTACAGGTACTACCGGTGCGCTTGTTGTGTCGGTAGAGATGGGAGTTCGGAAGTTGTCCGAACGTTAATACCACAATTTGGAGTAATAAAATGGCTAAAAAGAAAATTGCAGCAGTAATAAAGCTGCAGGTTCCGGCGGGGAAGGCAACGCCGGCTCCTCCTGTCGGGCCCGCGTTAGGACCGCACGGCGTAAGCGCTCCTCAATTCGTTCAACAATTTAACGATCGTACAAAGGATGTGGAGCCCGGGTTGCTTATTCCGGTTGTCATAACCGTTTACGGTGACAAGAGCTTTACGTTTATCACAAAAACCCCGCCGGCGGCAGTTCTCATTCGAAGAGCGTGCGGAATTGAAAAAGGGTCTGCCGAACCTCACAAGGTAAAAGTGGCAAAACTGAAAAAAAAGCAACTGCAGGAAATCGCTGAGACAAAAATGCCCGACCTCAATGCGAATGATATAAAGGCGGCAATGCTGATCGTTGCCGGCACTGCTCGAAGCATGGGCGTGGAAGTAGAGGGGTAGCGGAATGGGACATGGAAAGAAATACAGAAACGCATTGGAAAAAATCGATCGTCAGGAACGATACTCCCTGGACAATGCAATTAGTTTGGTAAAGGAACTTGCTTTCGCCAATTTTGATGAAACGGTTGAATTATCAATAAAATTGAACCTTAAAAAAAGCCAAAGCATCAGAGATACACTTGTGCTTCCTCATCAGTTTACCAAAGAAATTAGAATTCTCGTGTTTGCAAAGGGCGAAAAGGCCGATGAAGCACGAGAAGCGGGTGCTGCCTATGTCGGGGATGCCGATTTAGTCGAAAAAATACAAGGCGGCTGGCTTGATTTTGATGTTGCGGTGGCAACGCCTGATATGATGAAGGATGTTGGAAAGTTGGGTCCAATTTTGGGTAGGCGCGGCCTTATGCCCAATCCCAAGACCCAAACCGTTACGTTCGATCTGAAAGAAGCCATAGAAGAGTTGAAAAAGGGTCGGGTGGAATATCGAGCCGATAAAACAGGGATAATACATTTGTCGGTAGCAAAGGTTTCGATGGAGGAACAACAGATCGCTGAAAACCTTAATATGGTCATTTCCGAGGTAACGAAAAAGAAACCAACCGATATTAAAGGCGAATTTGTCCAGTCGGTTGCTATCAGTTCAACTATGGGCCCCGGTGTTAAAATCGCCGTTTAAGGGTTACGAAGGAGTGTGCTATTATGGCGGAAGAAACAAAAAAGATACAACAATATAAAATTGATGCGGTAAAAAAACTGAAAGATCGGTTCGGAGACTCCAAGGATTTTATCTTTACCGATTATCGTGGTTTGAGCGTAGAAAAGATAACCGATTTACGGACAAAACTTCGTGAACGGCAGGCCGAATACCGAGTCGTAAAAAACAGATTCGCAAAGGTCGCTTTCGGAGAGATGGATTACAATACGATTGATGAATATTTGGTCGGACCGACTGCGATTGCACTCAGCAAAGACGATGCCGGCCCTGTTGCTAAGGCGTTGTTCGATTTCGCGAAAGAGGCTTCTTTAGAGATCAAAGGCGGAATTATCGACGGCAAGGTTTTTACAGCGGATGCTGTGGAGGCATTCTCCAAGCTGCCAACCAAGGACGAACTGTATGCTACATTGATGGGAACGATGAATGCGCCGATGCAGCATCTCGTTGGGGCCCTTAATGCGATTCCGAGCAAACTGGTAAGAACTCTTCAGGCGGTTGCCGACCAAAAGGCTGAGGTGTCCTGATTTAGGAAAAGACTATGCTCTCTTTGCAGAGTATAGATTTTATTATATTACTTAGGCGGCGTTAGTCTTCACTCTGTGAGCCATGCTATTGTCGCTGCAAGAAAGGAGAAGGTAATATGGCTACACTTTCACAAGAAGAAATTTTAGAGGCTATTGCTAATATGACGGTTCTCGAGGTATCGGAACTTGTCAAGGCAATGGAAGAAAAATTCGGTGTGTCCGCCGCGGCGCCGGTAGCGGTTGCAGCCGGGGCGGCTCCGGCAGCTGCCGAAGGCGGAGCAGCGGTTGAAGAGCAAACCGAGTTCGATGTCATTCTTAAAGGTTTTAGTGACGGTAAAAAGATACCTGTCATTAAAGAGGTGAGAACGATCACCGGTTTAGGCCTGAAAGAAGCGAAAGAGCTCGTTGAAGCCGGCGACAAACCCTTGAAAGAGGGGGTCTCTAAAGAAGAGGCGGACCAACTGAAAGAAAAGCTTGAGGCGGCTGGCGCTACGATTGAGATTAAATAAAAACGAAGCGCATTTTTACAGTTCAAAAAATGTCTCTTTTTACCACCGGGGCATGGCTATGTCCGCTCCGGTGGTTTTATCTGTGTTAACAGGGGGTAAATAATGCCTGCCGAGAAAAAGGCGATTAAAAGAACATATTTAGGAAAAGAATACGCGGAAGTGATGGATATTCCGAATCTTATTGATATTCAACTCTCCTCATATGAAAAGTTTTTGCAGAAGGAAACTATCGAAACCGGGGAGCCGTTGAGACGACAAGGTTTGGAAGAGGTGTTTGAATCTACCTTCCCGATCGAAAGTCCAAATGGTGATATGATTTTGGAATACACGTATTACACCCTGGATGAAAAAAGTGTCAAATTAACCGAAGCGGAATGTAAACAGAAATCTCTCACCTACGCCGTGCCGATAAAAGCACGAATCAATTTGATTTTTCAAGAAACCGGTGAAATTCGCCAAAAGGATATATATATGGGGGACATCCCCCTTATGACCAACCGCGGAACCTTTATTATAAACGGAGCGGAAAGAGTCGTGGTCAGTCAGATCCATCGGTCCCCCGGAGTTATTTTCTCGCACGATAAAGGAGTATACTCCTCGCGGATTATTCCGTATCGCGGATCGTGGCTGGAGTTTGAGATTGATCAGAAAAAAGAGTTAATCTATACAAAAATTGATAGAAAAAAACGTGTTTTAGGCACCCTGTTTCTTCGTTGTTTAGGTTATGAGACGAGGGAACAGATTATAGAGCTCTTTTATAAAATCAAAACAGTGCCCGTATTGGAAACGCGGGAAGAACGTGAATTGCTGGTTGGTAACGTTTTTGCGAAGGCGGTTTATTCAAATTCGGAAAATAAAGAGGAACAGAAAAAACTGTATAAAGCGGGGGAAAAGATACATCCCCACGATGTGGACGAACTGCTCCATTCCAACGTTACCGAGGTCCAAATTATCGATTTTGAACATCCCGAATCGCTTCATTCCGAGATTATTCTCAACTGTTTTGAACGCGAAGAGGCGAAGCACACCCGAGGTGAACCCGATATCGATGAACCGACGAAAGAAGATTCATTGATCGCTCTCTACTCGGTCTTGATGCCCGGGGAACCGATTACCTTAGAAAGTGCTGAAAAAGATCTACAATCGATGTTTTTCGCCTCCCGACGATACGATATGGGGGAGGTCGGTCGTTACAAACTCAATAAAAAGTTCGATTACGATCAGCCGTCCGATGAGCATGTGTTGAGCAAGCCCGATATTATCAACACTATGCTCTATCTGATTAAAGTCTACATCGGTGAAGCAAATGTCGATGATATTGACCATTTAGGGAACCGACGCATCCGTTCCGTCGGAGAGCTTTTGTCCAATCAGTTGAAAACGGCCTTCGCAAGGATGGAACGGATTGCAAAAGAGCGGATGTCGTTGAAAGAAACCGATACGATCAAACCTCAGGATTTAATTTCGATTAAACCGATTGTGGCTGCCGTTAAAGAGTTTTTCGGTTCCAGTCAACTTTCACAGTTCATGGACCAAGTGAACCCGCTTTCCGAATTGACTCATAAGCGCAGGCTGAACGCCTTGGGACCCGGCGGACTTTCAAGAGACAGGGCCGGTTTCGAAGTCAGAGACGTTCATTATACCCATTACGGACGGATGTGTCCGATAGAGACTCCGGAAGGTCCGAATATCGGGCTTATCGTCAGTCTTGCCAACTATACACGGGTAAATGATTACGGTTTCCTTGAGACCCCATACAGAAAAGTGGAGAACGGGAAGGCTTCTTCGGATATTGAATACCTTTCAGCTATGGATGAAGAGAAATATTTTATTGCTCAGGCGAACGCTCCTATCGATAAAAAAGGTAAGTTTACCTCGAATCTCATCTCCGTTCGAAAAGCGGGGGACTATACGACGAAGAATCCCGAAGCCATTCAGTATATGGATGTTTCTCCGAAGCAGGTCATCTCGGTTAGTACCTCGCTTATTCCGTTCTTAGAGCATGACGACGCTAACAGGGCGTTGATGGGTTCCAATATGCAACGGCAGGCGGTCCCTCTTGTTTTTCCCGAACCGCCTCGAGTAGGCACCGGCATGGAATGGAAGACAGCTTACGATTCAGGTGTGGTGTCGAAAGCGAAAAGGGCGGGAACCGTTGAATATGTTTCCTCTTCGAAAATCGTCATAAAACCGGACAATTCCGGCAGCAAGAATGATGTTGACGAATACGATCTACTGAAATATCTGAGAACAAATCAAGACACCTGTTTTAACCAGAAGCCTTTGGTTGCAAAGGGAGTTCATATAGAAGCAGGTGAGGTGCTGGCCGACGGCCCGGCAACATCAAAAGGCGAACTGGCCTTGGGAAGAAACGTTTTAGTAGGATTTGTCCCTTGGAACGGATACAATTATGAGGATGCTATTCTCATATCCGAGAATATCGTGAAGGAGGATGTCTTCACCTCTATCCATATAAAAGAGTTCGCGGTCGAGGTGCGGGAGACGAAACTAGGGCCTGAAAAACTGACCCGGGATATTCCGAATACGAATGAGAAAGCCCTTGATCAGCTCGATGAGGAGGGTATTATCCGATGCGGGGCAAAAGTCCGATCGGGGTACATTCTTGTCGGAAAGGTAACCCCGAAATCGGAAACGGAAACGACCCCGGAGTTCAAGCTCTTGAACTCGATATTCGGCGAGAAGGCCAAGGAGGTGCGAGATACTTCCCTCAAAGTGCCCCACGGTATTGAAGGTACCGTTATCGATATTCAACGATTAAAAAGAAGTGAAGGGGATGATTTGAGTCCGGGCGTAGACGAAGTTGTCAAAGTTTTGGTAGCCACCAAACGAAAACTTTCGGAAGGCGACAAAATGGCAGGCCGACACGGGAATAAGGGTGTTATCGCCAGAATTCTGCCCGAGGAGGATATGCCGTATATGGAAGACGGTACTCCTCTTGATCTTTGTCTGAATCCACTCGGTGTTCCGTCCCGAATGAATCTGGGCCAGATAATGGAAACCGAATTGGGGTGGGCGGCCACTGAGCTCGATGAATGGTATTCAACTCCGGTTTTTCAGAGTGCGACCAATGAAATGATCGCGGACAAACTGAAACAGGCCCAGCTTCCGGTAAACAGTAAAACCGCTCTATTTGACGGCCGCACCGGCGAACGGTTCCAAAACAAAGTCTTAGTAGGCGTAGTGTATATGTTGAAGCTGCACCACCTTGTTGATGATAAGATGCATGCTCGGTCTACCGGTCCTTACTCTTTAGTTACTCAACAGCCTCTCGGCGGTAAGGCTCAGTTCGGCGGCCAACGTTTAGGAGAGATGGAAGTGTGGGCACTCGAGGCTTATGGCGCTGCAAATACTCTGCAGGAATTGTTGACCATTAAATCAGACGACATGGCGGGTAGGGCCAAAATTTACGAGAGCATCGTAAAGGGCGAGCCAACCTCATCAATGGGGGTCCCTGAATCTTTCAATGTCCTTGTGCAGGAGTTGCGGGGTCTCGCCCTCGATATATCGATTTTCGATTCGCGGGGGAAGCAGATTCCTCTTACCGAGCGTGATGAGGAGCTTATTAATCGCCAGGGATCGCATTTTTAGCAGTTTTTTGGGCACATGCCATATATCTTTATTTTGCAAGAGGCTGCACCGGCAGTGCAGTTATTTAGAACAAGGAGGGGTAATATATGAGAGATATTCAAGATTTTGATAATATAATGATAAAACTGGCTTCTCCGGAGCAGATCAGAGCATGGTCGTATGGAGAGGTAAAAAAACCTGAAACAATCAATTACAGGACCTTGCGTCCGGAAAAAGACGGTCTTTTCTGCGAACGTATTTTTGGTACAACAAAAGAATGGGAATGTTATTGCGGCAAGTTTAAATCCATACGATACAAAGGTGTTATTTGTGACCGGTGTGGAGTAGAGGTGACCCATTTCAAGGTCCGCAGAGAAAGAATGGGGCACATTGAGTTAGCCTCTCCCGTAAGTCATATCTGGTATTATAGGTCCGTTCCCTCCCGCATGGGACTTCTGCTTGATCTGACAATCGCTTCTCTTCGTTCGATTCTCTATTATGAAAAGTACATCGTTATCGATCCTGGTGATACCGATCTGAAAAAAAAGGAACTCCTCACGGAGGAGGAGTATATGGAAGCAAGGGACCGGCACGGTATGGCTTTTACCGCCGGTATCGGTGCCGAAGCTATTCGAATGCTTCTCGAAGGCATCGATCTTGATACGTTAAGCAGCGATCTGCGCTACAAAATGCGCGAAAAGGGGCAAAAAGCGGATAAAAGGCTGCTGAAGCGGATCGAAATCGTAGAAAATTTTAATAATTCCGGGAACAGTCCGGAGTGGATGATTTTAGATGTCATTCCGGTAATTCCGCCGGAGTTAAGGCCTATGGTGCAGCTCGACGGAGGCAGGTTCGCAACCTCCGATTTAAACGACCTCTATAGAAGGGTCATTAATAGAAATAACCGTTTGAAGAGGCTCATGGCCTTAAACGCGCCCGACATTATTATCAGAAACGAAAAACGGATGCTCCAAGAGGCGGTCGATGCACTGTTCGATAATTCCAAAAAGAAAAGAGTGGTCAAAGGAGCTTCCAATCGTCCACTGAAGTCATTGTCCGATATGCTGAAAGGAAAACAGGGTCGGTTCCGTCAAAATCTTCTCGGAAAACGGGTGGACTATTCGGGAAGAAGCGTTATCGTAGTCGGACCGGAATTACAGATGCATCAGTGCGGTCTTCCTACAAAGATGGCATTGGAACTCTACAAGCCCTTTATTATGAAAAAATTGGTAGAGAAAGATGTGGTTTATAATATAAAAAAGGCCAAAACTTTGGTGGAGCAGGAGACACCCGAAGTGTGGGCGGTATTGGATGAAGTGGTTAAGGAACATCCGGTACTCTTAAATCGTGCTCCGACACTTCATCGTTTGGGTATTCAAGCCTTTGAGCCTGTTTTGGTTGAAGGTAAAGCCATCAAACTCCACCCACTCGTCTGTCATGCGTACAATGCGGACTTTGACGGCGACCAGATGGCGGTACATGTACCCTTGACCCAAGCAGCGCAAATAGAGTGTTGGACCTTGATGCTTTCATCAAAAAACCTTCTTAATCCGGCAAACGGGACGCCGATTGTTTTTCCTTCACAGGATATGGTTCTCGGGATCAATTATCTTACCAGAGAGCGCCGCGGCGCCAAGGGCGAGGGGAAACGTTTTAGTACAATGGACGAGGTTATCTTAGCCCTGGAAGCCCATTCGGTGGATTATCAGGCATTGATAAAGGTCCCCGTCAACGGTGATGTCGTTGAAACAACGCCGGGTAGAGTCATTCTTAATATGGAATTGCCGTCCGAGTTGGGTTACATGAATCACGCCATGGGTGATAAAGAGCTGAAAGTTTTTGTTGCAAACTGTTACAAAGATCACAATCAACATATCACCGTTAAGACCCTGGATATCATCAAAAACCTCGGATTTAAATACGCAACCGTTTTCGGTGCCACCATAGGTATGGATGATATTGTTATCCCTGAAGAAAAACGGGATATGATCGAATCAGCCAACTCAAAGGTGGAATCAATCCAAAATCAGTATCTCCAGGGACATATTACCCAGGAAGAGCGGTATAACCGTGTTATTGAAGTTTGGAGTAAGACAAACGAAGATTTGACCGGTGTTCTCATGACAACTCTCAAGGAAGACCGTCAAGGATTCAATCCTGTCTATATGATGGCAAATTCAGGAGCCCGGGGAAGCCGTACACAGATTAGACAGCTTTCCGGAATGCGCGGTCTTATGGCCAAACCATCCGGTGAGATTATCGAGCTGCCGATACGCGCCAATTTTAAAGAGGGGTTGTCCATAATAGAATTCTTTATTTCTACCAATGGAGCGCGAAAGGGTCTTGCCGATACCGCTTTGAAAACGGCGGACGCGGGGTACCTTACAAGGCGATTGGTGGATATTGCCCAGGATGTTGTTATCAATGAAGATGACTGCGGAACAATCAACGGTATCGAGATGAGTGCCTTGAAGGACGGTGAAGAGGTCGTTGAATCACTGAAAGACAGAATCGAAGGACGATTTACCTTGGAGCGGGTTAAGCATCCTATATCCGGGGAGGTAATTGTCGATGTAAACGAAGAAATTAACGACGATTTGGCCATAAAACTGGAAGAGGTAGGAATTGAGCATGTCCGAATAAGAACGGTTTTAACATGTGAGGCAAAACACGGAGTATGCCGAAAATGCTACGGAAGAAATTTGGCTTCAAACAAGCAGGTTGAAATCGGAGAGGCAGTTGGGATTATCGCCGCCCAGTCGATCGGACAACCTGGAACTCAGTTGACTATGAGAACGTTCCATATAGGTGGTGCGGCGACCAAAGTGAGTGAAGAGAACAGGATAACATTGAGATATCCTGTCTTAATTCGAAAAATCAACGGTAATACGGTTGATTTGGACGACGGCACCGTTCTCTTTACTCGAAAAGGGTTTGTTATCTTAAGCAAAGTAATCGATACGGTCGAATTGAAAAAAGGTGATAAGGTCCTCGTTGACGATGAACAGAAAATTGTAGGCGGGGCTCCGATCGTAAAACGGAAATCAACCGAAATTGAAGCATCCGAAGTAGGGTATGTTAAGGTGTTCGATGACAAGGTACTGATCATAGCACAGGAACAGAAGATTGATATTAGAAACGGCGCGCAATTACTCTACAAAGAGGGCGATATCGTCCCTCCGGAGGAGACGATTGCATTTTTCGATCCGTTCTCCGAGCCTATTATCGCCGAAACCGACGGCATCATTCAGTTCCAAGATATCGTCTTGGGAACGACTCTCAAAGAAGAGGTGAACGAAGATACCGGTAATATAGAAAAGAAAATAACCGAATTCTCTCTCGAGTCTCTCCAGCCGAGAATTCTGATAGTGGATGAGTTCGGGAATGAGAAGGCCAACTATTTTATACCCGGTTCCGCTTATTTAAATGTAGAAGACGGAGCAAAGGTCAAGGCGGGTCGGACTATCGCTAAATTGTTGAAGGAAAGCGTAAAGACACGCGACATCACCGGTGGTCTGCCTCGGGTCGGCGAACTCTTTGAAGCACGTCGCCCCAAGACTGCTGCGATATTGGCAAAAATCGGGGGTATAGTGGAATTCAAGGGGATCGCCAAGGGCAAGCGTCTTATATCGATCAAAGACCCCTATGGGTCTGAGTACAAACATCTCGTCCCAATGGGAAGGCACCTTTTCGTAAGAGACGGAGATACGGTTGAAGCGGGAGAGATGCTCTGCGACGGAAATATCGATCCTCATGATATATTGGAAATTTTAGGAGAAAACGCCCTGCAAACCTATTTGGTAAACGAGGTCCAAGAGGTCTATCGGCTGCAGGGAGTTAATATCAATGACAAGCATATAGGCGTGATTATTCGTCAGATGATGAGGAAGGTTGAGATTGTTCAGGTGGGCGATACTAACTTCATATTCGGTCAACAGGTGGACAAGTATAAGTTTCATGAAGAAAATGGAAAGGTCATTAGAGAGGGCGGTCAACCTGCAGTGGCAAAACCACTCCTCCTCGGTATAACCAGGGCGTCCTTAAATATCGACAGCTTCATCTCGGCTGCTTCCTTCCAGGAGACGACAAGAGTACTGACAAACGCTGCCATTGAAGGCAGTACCGACAGCTTGCGAGGATTAAAAGAAAATGTTATAATAGGCCATCTGATACCGGCGGGGACCGGAATCAGAAAGTATAAAAATATTACGCTTTTTGATGAGCATACCGAGGATTTAGATGCTCACGTTCAAGAGATTCTCGAACAGCGTAAAACGGAACAGGAAATGGAGGCTCGGGCGGAGAGGACTGAGACGGAAATAAATACGTGAGCACAATAATGCAAGAAACCTCCATGTAGGTAAAGGCTCACCTAAGAAAAATAGCAATTTTTCTCAAGCGAGCGGCTGGAAGGCTTGACAATCGTTTTTGTAATTGTTATAGTCTCCCTCGCTTTATTTATTGATTGTTGCAAATGGAGAACAATAATTATGCCGACGATAAATCAACTTATTAGAAAGGGGAGAAAGAGTGCTTCCCAAAAGACGAAGTCTCCCGCTCTCGAATCGTGCCCTCAGAAACGGGGAGTATGCACGAGGGTAATGACGGTAACACCAAAAAAACCGAACTCCGCCTTGAGGAAGGTCGCCAGGGTCCGTTTGTCCAATGGGATCGAGGTGACGGCGTATATCCCCGGCATCGGCCACAATCTGCAGGAGCATTCAGTTGTTTTGTTGCGGGGAGGCAGAGTAAAAGATTTACCCGGAGTTCGTTACCACATTATTAGGGGGGCCAAAGATACTCTCGGTGTTGATGAGAGAAAGAAAGGGCGCTCAAAATACGGCGCGAAAAAACCAAAAGTGTAGGAAACGGAAGAGGATACAATGCCAAGAAGAAAAGAAGTTGGGGGAAGAGGAGCAAACGTTGATCCTCGTTTTAAGAGTCCCGCCATCGAAAAGTTTATTACGCGGATGATGCTTGACGGAAAAAAGTCCCTCAGCACACGAATCTTATATTCGACGCTTGATAAGTTGGCGGAAAAGACCAATAAAGAGGCGCTTGAAGTGTTTCTGAAAGCGCTGGATAACGTGAAACCGGTTGTAGAAGTTAAATCGAGAAGAGTGGGCGGGTCCACCTATCAGGTGCCTGTGGAGGTACGTGAACAGCGTCGAGAAGCGTTGGCCATGCGGTGGATCATTAATGCGGCACGAAGCAGAAAGGGCGCCGCGATGAGTGACCGACTCTATGCCGAGCTTCTTGATGCGTTTAATGCAACAGGAACCGCATTTAAAAAGAAAGAGGACACTCATAGAATGGCGGAGGCGAACAAAGCGTTTTCACATTATAGGTGGTAGAAAGAGCGAGCAGAATAATTTTTAAAAAATTATTAAAAACTACTTGATTGATATTGAGGTTTTCGTTATTTTTACCATCCGAATCGCATTGAAAAAGGCGATTCGGTAGACGGGTTGTTGTTAAAAGCTTAGTGAACAGCAAAACGGAAAAATAATGGCACCGTAGCCAAACCGATCATCCGGTACGTGCAGCTATCCCTCGGTTTTGTACAAACCCGCTGCCGGAAGGAGGATGGTAAGGTGGTGAGGGCTGAACACTTTCGTTTCTATTATAGAAAGTAATGTTCTGATCCTGCCTTTATTCATCACTTTTACCTTTTGCGTACCATAGTGGAATGGTACAGTTTTAGTTTTTAGGGAAAAATGCCTTTGTAAAAGGCTTGAAAATAAAATCAGTAAGCAACGCTGTTTATGTGTAGATCATTATGATTGTAATCATAAGGATGATATCATAAGGAGGAAGAGATGGCGAAAGCAAAATTTGAGAGGACGAAGCCCCATATAAACGTTGGGACCATAGGACACGTTGACCATGGTAAAACGACTCTCACAGCAGCTATTACGATGGTTTCCGCGAAGAAGTTTGGCGACAGGCTGATGACCTATGATGAAATTGATAATGCTCCTGAAGAAAAAGAGAGGGGTATTACAATTAATACTCGTCATGTGGAATATCAGACGGACAACAGACATTATGCTCACGTTGACTGTCCGGGACATGCCGACTATATCAAAAACATGATTACCGGAGCTGCTCAGATGGATGGTGCGGTTTTGGTTGTCGGTGCTGACGATGGACCTATGTCCCAAACCCGTGAGCATATTCTTCTGGCTCGTCAGGTTAACGTTCCCGCAATCATTGTATTTTTAAATAAGACAGACTTGGTCGATGATCCTGAATTGATCGATCTTGTAGAAATGGAGGTTCGCGAACTTCTTACCCAGTACGATTTTCCTGGTGACGATGTTCCGGTTATTAAAGGCTCGGCGTTTCAGGCTATGGAAAATATCGATGATCCCGAGAAAGTTGCCCCTGTTGGAGAGCTTCTTAAAGCGATGGACGAATATTTTCCGCTGCCGCAGCGCGATGTGGATAAAACCTTCCTCATGCCTATTGAAGATATTTTCTCAATCCAGGGACGAGGTACTGTTGTAACGGGAAGAATCGAACGAGGTCGCGTGAAAGTCGGTGATGAAATTGAAATCGTTGGAATTCACGATACATCCAAAACCGTGGTTACCGGAGTTGAGATGTTCAATAAGCTTCTCGATGAAGGTGAAGCGGGAGATAATATCGGTGCTCTTTTACGGGGTATCGATAAGAAAGCGGTCGAAAGAGGACAGGTCCTGGCAAAACCGGGAACGATTACGCCTCACAAAAAGTTTAAAGGTACAATTTATTGTCTCAACAAAGAAGAGGGCGGACGGCACAGCCCGTTCTTTTCCGGTTACAGACCGCAGTTTTATTTTCGGACAACCGATATTACCGGAACGGTTCATTTGCCGGACGACAAACAAATGGTGATGCCCGGGGATAATACGGAAGTTGAAATTGAGCTTATCTATCCGATAGCGATGGAAGTAGGTCTTCGGTTCGCTATTCGAGAGGGTGGCAGGACCGTTGCCAGTGGACAGGTCATAGAGATCATTGAATAAAGAATTACCGCTGCTTCGTCCTTCATAAAGGGGATGGAGCAGCATGTTTCATTTCATGAGGGATTAAGGAGAAGAAATGGCTGCGAAAGATAGAATTCGTGTACGATTGAGGGGTTTCGATGTCGAGTTGATCGATCAAAGTGCAAACTCAATCGTTCAAACGGTGGCAAAAGCCGGAGCGAAGGTAGCGGGTCCGGTCCCTCTGCCGACAAGAATAAATAAGTTTACCGTTTTGCGGTCTCCGCACGTCAATAAAAAAGCGCGTGAGCAATTTGAGATGAGAACGCATAAAAGGCTTATCGATATTCTCGAGCCGTCTTCCGCCGTAATGGACGCCCTCATGAAACTCGAGCTCCCGGCCGGTGTAGACGTAGAGATTAAGCAGTAGTACGTAGTAGTGAGGGGAAGTATGATTGGCGTAATTGGTAAAAAAGTTGGAATGACCCAAGTTTTCGATGAGAGGGGAGTGCTTACCCCGGTTACTGTTATCCGGATTGTTGAGAACACGGTAGTTTCGGACCGCACTGAAGAACGTGACGGATACAAAGCGGTTGTGGTTGGGGCTTTTGACGCAAAGAAAAATCGCGTTACGAAACCATACGCCGGACAGTTCGGTGAAAATATTTCTCCGAAGCAGCGTCTTATCGAGTTTAAAGATTTCGATCATGAATGTTCCGTCGGGGATACGTTCGGCATAGAGCTGTTGGAAGGGTTTGAGTATGTCGATGTTATCGGTACCTCAAAAGGGAAAGGTTATCAAGGTGTTATAAAGCGTCATGGAGCCTCCGGAGGGAAAATGAGCCACGGTTCTAAATTCCATCGCGGCCTCGGTTCTACCGGTATGGCGGCATGGCCTTCAAAGGTCCAGAAGGGATCGAAAATGCCTGGTAGAATGGGCGCGGAGCGAAGAACGGTCCAAAATCTACGGGTCATCGGAGTGGACGTGGAAAAGAAGGTGGTCCTGGTAAAAGGTGCCGTTCCCGGTAAAAACGACGGCATGGTAGTCGTTCGAACACCGAAGAAAATGGAACTATAGTAAAGAAAAACGGAGAACTTGTTATGGAAGCGAAAGTTTTTTCCACCAGTGGTGAGGAAATTCGGAATATTGATCTCAATGACGCGGTTTTTAAGTACAAAATTAGTAATGGAGCCATCTACTACGCCATACGGAACGAGAACGCAAATAAGAGAGTTGGAACTGCTTCCGTAAAAACACGAAGCGAAATCAGGGGAACAACCGCAAAACCGTGGCGGCAGAAAGGTACCGGAAGAGCGAGGGCCGGAACGCGTAAATCTCCCATATGGGTCGGCGGCGGTGTTTCGTTTGGACCGAAACCGAAGGATTATAGTTACCATATTCCAAAAAAGATGAAACGTGCAGCCATGAAATCTATTATCAGTTTGAAGACGCAAGAAGAAAAGGTAAAAATCGTTGAGGATTTTTCAATAGAATCGGGCAAGACTCGCGATTTAATGAGTATATTGAAAAAATTTGTTACCGATGAAAATACGGTATTGGTTCTACATGAAAACGACGCCCTTCTCAAACGTGCCGGTCGGAATATTCCTTGGTTGAAATTCCTTGCTTTCAATAGG
>CAZJBZ010000067.1:909-15388 GCA_964543975.1 uncultured Spirochaetales bacterium | reverse complement strand
ACAGATGATAAGGGTCGCCTTTCTTCCGCCGGTACCGAACTTGTCTTTGATGGGGGAGATGACCCCTCCGTGGGCCAAGAAGAACGCGGAATCTATCCCCAAAAAGAAGAGGGTGAGGAAAAGCAATACGCCGACAAACGGTGCCCCGGCCGGCATCATGGAAATTCCTACAGGGAAGGTCACGAATGCCAATCCAAGACCCGATGCGCTTACCTCTTCGATGGGTATGGAGAGAGATTGCATGATGTAACCGACGATGCTGAAGACGGCGAATCCGGCGAAAAAGCTTGTCGCGCAGTTGGAAAATGAAGTAATGAAGGCGTTGTTCGTAACATCAGCCTTTTTTGCAATGAAGCTTCCGTACGCGAACATGCCCGCCATTCCTAGAGAGAGGGTAAATGCAATTTGGCTAAAGGCCGCGAACCACACCTCCGGGTCTCCTAACGCTGAAAAATCGGTCGTCAAGTAGTAGTTCAGCCCTTCCGCGGCTCCGGGAAGGGTAAGCCCTCGGATTAAGATAATAACCAATAATGCCCACGGTATGCTGACCGTCCAAATTGCCACTTTTCCGATGGTCCCGGCCCCTCTGTGCATGATGAAGTAGAGAATTATCCAGATTGCCGCGAGGATTATGAGAGTGAGCCATACAGGAGCACCCAATTGCCCCGGACCTTCTGATAGTTTGAGGATTGTACCGTAGTAATAATCCCCCGCTCCCGCCGCCCCTTCGGCGCCTCTTCCCCATGCCATGGAGAGAGAGCCGATCGCGTAACGAATCGACCACGCCATAACTACCGTGTAGTAGGACACGATTAAAAAGGCCACGAAAACAGGCCACCAGCCGACCCATTCCCACTTTTTGCCGACTCCGCGAAAAACTCCCGGAGCGCTTTTCTGAAAATGGTGGCCCATGCCGAATTCCATCATAAGCCAGGGAACTCCCATGACGATAAGGCCTATGATCCACGGGATTAGGAATGCACCGCCGCCATACTCATAGGTGATGTAGGGAAAGCGCCATACATTACCCAGACCGATTGCCGACCCGATAGCGGCAAAGAGAAAGTGCACCCTTGAAGTCCAACGTTCTCTTCCAATTTCTGCCATTTTTACACCCCTTTGTCGGAAATTGTTAGGATATTATTAATAGTCCTTACCATCTTAAACCACAATAGCAAGAAGTCAACAAATTTTTTTATTTAAAACAGCCGATAGAAGAAGGAACAGCCCTTGCGTAACCGGCTTGATGCGGATACCTTTTAATAACGTATAGGTCTTTACTTTTAAAGAAATTGCAAGGTGGGTTACTTACTAATGGATTACGAACTGTCACAAATACAATTGAAACTACATGCTACCCTGGACCGGCTGCGAGACGCGATGTACCAACCGGTTGCAAACTTGTCGATCGATGCCTGGATCACACCCGAGCCGCTTCCCTATTCCGATCGCCAATCGGGGAACTATATACCTCTCGCGATCGGGCAGAAATGGGGGGCCTTGTTCGACTGCGCCTGGTTCAACCTAAAAGGAGAGGTGCCCCCGTCCGTCCAAGGGAACAAGGTTGTCCTATTAATCGATGTCGGAGGAGAGGGCTGTGTGTTTAACGAACGAGGAGAGCCGGTGCGGGGTTTGTCTTCCGTGAGAGAGGGCTTTCGGGAAGGACGCGTTGAATTGGGCACCCTCTGGAAGAGAGTGGTCCGGTTTCTCGATACCGCCGAAGGCGGGGAACAGGTGGACATTTGGGTGGATGCGGGCTGCAACGCCCTCTGGACGAAATTTCCCCAACCGCACGAACACCAATTAGGGGTTTTTACCCAGGCCGATATTGCGGTGGAGAACAGTGGAATTCGGGACCTCTATTACGGTTTTGAAGTTCTCTTAAGTCTCACGGACAAACTGCCGCAAAACAGGGCCCGTGCAAACCGAATATACCGGGGGCTTTTCGAGGCGGCCCAAAGGCTTCGTGCATTCACCGATACCGAAGCGGCGGTTGCACGGAAAATTCTCAAACCGCTTCTCGATTCCTCCGCCACTTCCCCTTCTTTTACGGTGAGCGTGATGGGAAACGGACATCTCGATCTTGCCTGGCTTTGGCCGATACGGGAGACGATCAGAAAAGGGGCGAGGACTTTTTCGACTGTTTTAGAGCTGATGGACCGCTATCCTGATTTTATCTTCGGCGAGACACAGCCCCAACTGTACGAATGGATAAAACAGCACTATCCTTCTCTGTTCGAAAGGGTGAAACAACGTGTGTGTGAAGGACGATGGATCGTACACAGTGCCATGTGGGTGGAACCCGATATTAATATTCCCTCAGGTGAATCGTTGGTCCGCCAAATTCTGACCGGTAAACGGTGGACGAGGAAAGAATTGGGTACGGAATCAAGGGTGCTCTGTTTGCCGGACACCTTCGGCTATTCGGCCGCGCTGCCTCAGATCATGAAAAAATCGAACATCGACTATTTTATGACCCATAAGATGACCTGGAATCGGGTCAACGCCTTTCCCTACAATTCTTTTGTATGGAAAGGGCTCGACGGGACGGAGGTGTTGGCGCATGTGACCCCGTGCGGTTTCTACAACGCCTCAGCCGACGCACGGATGCTTATTGAATCGGAAGAGAAGTTCAACGACAAGCTTCTCTCGGACCGCTGTTTTATGCTGTACGGTGTTGGGGACGGAGGAGGCGGTCCCGGGGCCGAGCATGTGGAGAGGCTGCTGCGTCTGGAAAACCTGGATGGCGCCCCAGCCTCGGTGCAGCAACCGCCGTTAGATTTTTTCACCCAAGTGGAAGAGGACCGCCCCATGCTCAATACGTGGGTGGGAGAGATGTATCTGGAATGCCATCGAGGCACGTACACCTCCCAGGCGAAAAATAAGTTCTACAACAGGAAGATCGAATTGGGGCTGAGACAGCTCGAATTGTGGAGTGTTCTGTCACTGGTCCGGTTGGAGCGTGAATATCCGGCTGAGGAACTACAGGCTATGTGGAAGGAGATGCTCCTGTATCAGTTTCACGATATTCTCCCCGGTTCATCCATAACCCGTGTTTATGACGAATGTCTTGCCGGGTACGAAAAAATAGTTAAGAAAATCGGTTCCCTGCAGGAGACGACCGACAGAGTTTTTGCGGAACAGATTGACACGTCGGCTATGAGCTATCCCACGGTAATAACGAACTCTCTTTCATGGAGTAGAAGGGAGTGGCTCTGCCTCAACGATGCTTGGGTCAAGGTGACCGTGCCTCCTCTAGGGTATACGACGGTAGACACGGAAGCTTCCGAGATACCGGATGAACCTGAGGGAACGCAGATAAGCGAGACCGGGATGGAAAACAATCTTCTCCGGATTGTCTGTGATACGGAAGGGAACATCATCTCAGTCTATGACAAGGAAAATGAACGGGAGGTGGTGAAACCGGCTGAATTCTGTAATCAACTTGTAATCTACGATGACGATGGGGACGCCTGGGATATTTCCATCCTTTATCATAGGTTTGAACCGATCGTTCTCACGCGAGAATCGGTGGAGATTTACAGTGACGGACCGTTGGGCATAATGGAAAACAGTTATCAGTACAACAACTCTTCCCTCCGGCAAAGGATTGTCCTACGTGAAGATTCGAGACGCATCGATTTTATTACCGAAGTCGACTGGCAGGAAGACAATACCATGCTGAAAGCCCGTTTTCCCGTTTCGATAGTTACCGACCATGTGACCTGTGAGATCCAATACGGACACATCAGCCGAGTTAACCATTGGAACACCAGCTGGGACGCAGCCAAGTACGAGATTTGTGCCCATAAATGGATCGACCTTTCGCAGCCGGATTACGGAGTTGCGCTCTTAAACGATTCGAAGTACGGACACAAGGTGTTGGGTGACACCATGGAAATAACCCTCCTACGGAGCCCCGGTTTTCCCGATCCGAAGGCCGACCGCGGCGTTCATCGGTTTACCTACTCGTTGTACCCCCACTCCGGAGACCATCGGAGCGGCGGGGTTGTTAAGGCGGGCTATGAGCTGAATGTTCCCCTGCGTACCGTCAGCACGCCTCCCACCGCGGGACCGCTTCCCCTTTCCTCTTCGCTTCTTTCCGTTCAACCGGAAAGTATTATTGTTGAGGCTGTCAAAGCGGCGGAAGAGGAGGGAGGGTATATAGTCAGACTGTATGAATCGGAAGGCGCTGAAGTTGACGCCGAGATGCGATTGGGTTTCGAGGCTGAATCCGCGTACCTTGTCAATCTTCTCGAGGAGCAGCCTGAACGGTTGGAGCTTATCGATTGCACAGCCGACGGCGGAGCGAGCGACGCGATCGGCTTCAATCTGAAGTTCGCACCGTTTGAAATTCACACAGTGAAACTGATACCGAAATAGAATGAATGTTACGATCAAAGACATAGCAAAACGGGCAAACGTCTCCTACGCGACAGTTTCGCGGGCCCTCAACAACAAGTACGGAGTAAAACCGGCGACCCACGAGAAAATTGTAAAGATCGCGAAAGAGTTGCATTATAACCCGAACTCAATCGCGCAAGGATTGGTAAAAAACCGTACCTATACCGTGGGACTCATCCTCCCAGACATCACAAACCCCTATTTCCCTGAGGTGGCCCACGGGGTGGAAAACCATCTTTCGGCCAACGGCTATTCGGTTTTTCTCTGCAACACCGATTGGGACCCTCATCGAGAGCGACGTTTTGTTACCCTTTTGAGCAGGCGGCGAACGGACGGGCTTATTATCTCTCCTGCCTCGGGTAAAATAGATGAGCTGGAAAAGACGGTAGGAAAAGAGATTCCCCTTGTCTATGTCAGCAACGCTCCGAAAAAAACGGAACACTTTTCCGTTGTAATAGATAACGTTCGCGGCGGGTATCTGGCGACCGAACATCTTATCACGTGCGGGTATGAAACTATCGGCTTCATCGGTGTAGCCGAAGGATCGATGATGGATGATGACCGGCTGGAAGGCTATATGCTGGCCATGAAACAGTACGACCGAGAGGTAATCGATCGGTTTATCCATTTAGGCAGTTTTCGCGGGAGCAGTGCCTATGAGGCGGTTTCCCGGATGATAGCGAATAAGGATTTTCCCCGAGCCTTTTTTGTCCAAAACGATGTTCTTGCCGTCAGTGCGCTCCACGCCGTCAAAGACGCGGGACTTACCGTCCCCGACACTATCGCGATTGTCGGTTTTGACGATATCTCCTACGCGTCCTTTCGAGAAATTCAGCTTACAACGATCAGGCAGCCTCAGAAGGCGATGGGTCGGATTGCCGCTCGGCTTTTGCTCGGTCAGATGGAAGGAGCGCGGAAGGCCCCGACAAGAAATATAGTCTTAGAACCGGAATTGGTCGTGCGGAAGACGAGTTGCGGATAAACCGGACGTGGTTATCACGGGACAACGCGTGGTGTTCTTGCATAATCGCATGCTCTATGGTATAGTTTTGTAAACGTTTACGAAAAATAAATCCGGCCGAAGGTTCCGGTTATTTTGGAGGGAAGTATATGGCAAAGAGAATGCGGGCCGTAAGGCTCCACGCGACATGGGAACCCAAACCCGAGTTCAAACTGGGGTGGAAAGATATTGAAGAAAAGCAAACCTATCTTGGAAGCAAGGTGTGGCGGAATCCTGAACTCAAAATAGAAGAGATCGATGTTCCGACACCCGGGCCGGGAGAGGTTTTGATGGAGGTGAAACAGGTAGGTATCTGCGGCAGCGATGTTCATATGGCCCAACCAGATGACGACGGATACATCTGGTATCCCGGATTGACCGGTTTTCCCTGCACGTTAGGGCATGAAATGGCAGGCATTATTCAGGATGCGGGACCGGGAGCATTCGATAAACAGACTAACCGTCCCTTTAAGGGCGGCGAATGGGTCTGTACCGAAGAGATGCTCTGGTGCGGGAGTTGTAAACCGTGCGCCGACGGGTTCCCGAACCACTGCGAGCGGCTCAACGAGATCGGTTTCAATATCGACGGAGGGTTTGCTCGGTACATCGTACTGCCCGCAAAGACACTCTGGAGTCTGGACCGGCTGCGGGAACAGTACAGTGACGACGATGTCTTCCGGTTGGGAAGTCTTGTAGAGCCGTGCAGCGTTGCCTACAACGCGGTCATCGAACGGGGCGGCGGCATCAAGCCCGGCGATAATGTGGTCATCTGCGGCGGCGGGCCGATCGGATTGGGGGCAATCGCGGTCCTGAAACGGGCGGGGGCTTCCAACGTTATTCTTTCGGAACCTGAGAAGGCCCGTTCGGACATCGGTGCAAAGTTCGGCGCCGACCATATCATCAACCCCCTAGAGGAAGATTTCGCGGAACGGGTATTGGACATCACCAAAGGTATGGGCGCCTCCCTCTTTCTGGAAGCGACCGGATTGCCGACCCGCGTCTACCCGGGCATCGAGAAGGTGATCTGGGAAGGCCGCAGCCTGAACAGTGCGGTTGTTGTTGTCGCACGTGCCGATGCCACCATGCCGGTAACCGGAGAGGTGCTCCAGGTCCGCCGGGCCCACATCGTGGGGACCCAAGGTCACTCGGGCCACGGCAACTTCCCCAGGGTGATCGAAGCGATGGCATCGGGTATGGATGTACGGGCCATGATCACCAAAGAGATCAGTCTGGACGAACTGCCTGACAATATTGCCGCTCTTCGAACCGACAGACGAGAGACGAAAATTAGCTGCAAGAATCCACAATAGAGGAGAAAGAGGAATGAAATATCAGGACCAATTTATGGTAACCGACCATCCCTTGATCGTTTTTGAAAATAACGAGGTGGGACGGCTCAAGAAGGAAGTGTTCGACGCATCGATGGATGAGATCGATACAATTTTGCGGGAGTACGCGGTGCCTTCTCCGCCGGAGATCGGTAAGGGCGGCTGCTACATCCAAACCACGCCCCGCGCGGTGAATGTGGAAAAAAGACGAAAGAACGATCTGGTCTTGGTCCCGGTCGGGACCACCGAGAACCACGGCGACCACGCGAACAGCGGCTTGGATACCTTCATGGCGTCACAGATCTGTGAGGCGGTGCGCCGTTATACGGCGAAGAAGGGGAGGGAAGTCAATCTGGCCCTGCCCCCGCTCAATTACGGCGGTCACCCCTATCACCATCTGGGAATGCCGGGTACGATCATGCTGCCTCAGGAAGTGGTAACGGAAACCTTAATCTATGTGATGCTCGGTCTCTGGAACGACGGTTACCGAAAGATCATCATCATCAACAATCACGGTCAGCTCTGGATGCTGGAGACTGCGCTGCAGGAGTTCTGCAAACGGTATCAGCTTCCCGGCATTTATCGGGTAATGGATTGGCACCGGGCGGTGCGGGAGTTTTTCATCCCCATCGACCGTGAAGACAGCTTGGAGACCACCTTTGTCCATGCCGATGAATGTGAGACGTCGGTGGCCCAGCTGATGTTCGGCGACATGGTGGACATGCAGTACGTCCAGGATTCGGAAGCGGACGGGTTTCTCCCGGACGGACACTTCGACAAGTCGGTCGACCCGTGGCGGAGACCGCACCGCTGGTCGGAGGGTGAGGGCCATTTCCCCATCGAACGGAAAGGCACCCCCGAAGGTGTAGTGGGAAAACCGTCGCTCTCTCGTCCGGAGAAGGCGAAACGGCCCATCGCGGCGATCCTTAAATACCTTACGCTGGTTTGCGATCAGATCCTCGACGCCTATCCCTCAGGGAAACTGCCGCCTGTCGATAAATTGACGTTGCGGGACCCGAAGGAGCTGGAACCGTTTCTCAAAGAACCGTACAGTCCGGGATGGAAATCGGTCTTCGAACTGCCGCCCATCGGGCCGTTTACCAAGGCGTAAACAAGAAAAGGTGCGGCCGGCCCGGACGTTGCCGGCCCGGCCGCATCCTTCCATGAAAGGACGAGAAAAATGATGACACAACTTCGATGGCCGCTTTCCATACAGATTACCATTCCCGACGACTTCGCTTCCAACGAGACCACTCGCAATGAGCTTGCACAACTGAAACGGTTCGGTTTTACGGGAGTTGAGGTTAATTTTCGGGACCCATCCATCGTACCGTTTAGAGAGCTAAAGCGGTTTGTCCGGTCGTTCGGTCTGGAACCGACCTCTTTCGCTTCCGGACTGACTGCGAAATCTTTCGGTTTATCCCTCTCCCATCCGGATGAGGAGACAAGGAAAAAAAGCACGACCAAGCTTCGCGATTGTATCGATTTTGTCGCCGGAAGCTCCGCCCGTGGGGATTCTAAGACGGCGCTTGAAGAGCATGCTTCGTCCGATCGGACGGGCATCATCGTCGGGTTTTTCAAAGGACAGGCGGGGTATCCTGTGAAAGAGGCCACACGCCAATTCACGCGTTCGTTGGATGCGATTGTTTCCCGGGCCGAAGAAAAGCTTGTCCCCATTTGTATCGAGGCCACCAACCGGTACGAATCATCGGTGGCACGGACCCTCAAAGAGACAATCTCTTTTATCGAAGGATATGGCTCTCAATATATCCGGCTTCTCCCGGACACCTTTCACATGAACATCGAAGAAACGGATTCGTTCGAAGCGCTCCGGCAAGCGCTGCCGTTCTATAACTCGGTCCATCTGTCGGACAACAACCGGCTGCTGCCCGGTTTCGGGGCAATCGATTTTAAACGGATTATCGAGCATCTGCGGGCAATCGGTTTTGAGGGTGGTTTGGCCCTTGAGGGCAACATGAAAGACGATCTCATTACCGACTGCAAACACAGCATGGAATATCTGAAACCGCTGCTCGAGGAATAGGGAGCATATAGAGGGGGCACACAATGGACAAAAACGACACTATTCAGGTCGGCGTTATCGGGGCGGGCCGGATCGGAACACTCCATATGAAGCATATCTGTCATCGGATTGACGGAGCGGAGGTTGCCGCCGTCTCCGATACTTCCCCACAGGCAGCCGAAGAGGCGGGGCGGCGGTTCTCGGTTTCCACAGTGACCTCGGATTACCGCGAATTACTCGACGATCAATCGATCGATGCCGTCCTTATCTGTTCCGGTACCAACACCCATGCCGAATTCATCGTTCAAGCGGCGGATGCGGGGAAACACATTTTCTGTGAGAAACCGATCGCGTTCGATTTGGCTGCCATCGACAGGGCGCTTACGGCAGTTGAGAAAGCGGGAGTTAAGCTGCAAATCGGATTCAACCGCAGGTTTGACGCGAATTATCGGCGGGTGTGGGAACTGGTCCGCTCAGGAAGTATCGGAGAACTGCACATCATCAAGATAATAAGCCGCGATCCGGCACCGCCCCCAATCGAGTATGTCAAACTGTCGGGCGGTATTTTCGTCGACATGATGATCCACGATTTCGACATGGCCCGCTACCTTTCCGGGAGTGACGTTGAATCGGTCTATACGTTGGGAGCGGTGAATATCGATCCCGCAATCGGGGAGGCGGGAGATATCGATACCGCCCTGGTAACACTTCGTTTCGAAAACGGTGTCATGGGAACGATCGACAACAGCAGGAAGGCTGTCTTCGGCTACGACCAGCGGGTAGAACTGTTCGGATCGGGCGGGATGGTCTCGACCGAAAACGTTACTCCGAACCGGGTTACGGTCAGTACCGCGGAAAAGATATGGCACGATCTTCCCCTGAACTTTTTCATGGAGCGGTATATCGATTCGTTTATTACCGAACTGCGCTCTTTCTTTGATTGCCTGCGGTCGGATACCGCCCCGTCTGTGAGCGGAAAGGACGGTAAAATCCCCGTCGTGACGGCCAAAGCGGCGGAACTCTCACTCAAAGAAGCCCGTCCGGTCAAACTGTCGGAAATTGCCTGATTGGAATAAACGGCCTGCCGGTGGATTAGAGACAGGAAGGCGGAGATTCCCATCTACCAGATTATGTTTTGATAGAAGGATGATATAATCGTATCTTTCGTGACAATGGGAATGTCCCGCAACATCGCGGTGGCCACGATTGTCCTGTCCGCAGGATCTCTATGCGACCAATCGAATTCGATATTTTTTATCCAGATCGTCTCATCCACCGGGACTATCTCTACGTTTTCTACTTTTTTTACCCGTTTAACGTACTCGTTAAGCGATAAAGGCAAAGAGAGTGTTCCTTTTTTCATCTTGATGCCTATTTCCCACATTGAAATTGAAGAAATCACCGCGCCGGTATCCCCGATCGTGCCGCATGCGGTACGGGCAGGTTCTGAAAGTCGGGAAGGTTGAAGCGTCCACCACAAGAGGGCACAGGTATCGAGCAGGATCACAATACATCCCCCCATTCCTCTGTTTCCGGTTCCATTATCGAATCGTCTATCTGCACTTTTTCACGAATGTCAGAGAAAACATCTTCTATAGAAGATTTCGGATAGAGCGGGACCACTTTAAGGGTAGGCAGTCCGTGGCTGGTAACGATAAGTTCTTCTCCCGTCCGTTCAATGATGCGGAAATACTCCAACATTTTGCTCTTCAATTCACTTTTCGATACTGTTTTCATCGTTCACTCCGATTAAATAACTGGCCATGACTAGTCATAGTCTAGCGATAATTGTGTGATGAAGCAAGGGCCTTTCTGTTCTCCCCTTTACAAAGTCCCGCGACACCGGATATCGTCGTCACAACAACTTCAACAAATGCTTATCCGAGAAGGAGCACGCTTATGGATTTTCAACCCGATTACCGATATTTCCTCGACGTCATGAACAATAAACGGCCCGAACGGTTGCCCCTTTACGAACACATCATTGCGCCTCATAGTATGGAAAAGGTCACCGATACCCGGTTTGCTGATCTGATTGACGGAGGGAAAGAGGATATTGCCGAGTTTTTCCGCAACTACTGTTTGTTTTTTAAACGGATGACCTACGACACCGTTTCGTTTGAAGTCTCCTCCTGCCAAGCAGGTCCCGGGCCGCACGCTCTTTCGGGGGGCAAAGGTCCCATCCAAACCCGATCAGATTTTGAGCGGTTCCCATGGGATGAAATCCCGCGGACCTTCTGGAAGACGGCGGCTCCTCAATTGGATGCGTTGGCGGAAGCTATGCCCGACGGGATGAAGCTGGTAGGCGGTGTGGGCAACGGCATTTTCGAGTTTGCCGAAGATGTGGTCGGGTTGGAGTATCTTCCCCTTATCCAGGTGGATGATTCGGAGTTGTATACCGATCTCTTTAACAAGATAGGCGATCTGATGACCGAACTGTGGCATGTGTTTCTCGACCGCTACAGCCACATGGTCGCGGCGGGGCGGTTCGGCGATGATCTGGGCTTCAAGAGTTCGCTCCTGACCAACCCGTCCACCGTGCGTGAGAATATCATCCCCCAATATACAAAGATCGTTGATGCAGTCCATGCGGCAGGGGTCCCGTTTCTCTGGCACTCCTGCGGGTGCATTTTCGAGATTATGGAAGAGGTGATGGAAATAGGAATCGATGCCAAACATTCGAATGAGGACGCCATTGCTCCGTTCGACCGATGGATAGACGAGTACGGAGAACGGATCGGGCTTTTGGGCGGATTCGATATGGATGTGCTCTGCACCAAGAGTGCCGATGAGGTATACGAGCTGGTGGTAGAAGACGGAAAGCGCTTCCGGCGGAAAGCGAAAGGGTACGCGTTGGGGTCCGGAAACTCCATACCCGATTACGTGCCGGTGGATAATTACCTTGCAATGGTAAAGGCGGCCCAAACCATACGGGAAAGTGAATGAATGACAAGAACGGCTGCTGCGGCAGCGGGATGTGCGGTGCACACTAAAAAGTTTTTCAAGTAGTTTCGTTAGAATATCGCCGGCATTATGCCAGATGGCACAATACTTCATCCTTGGTCTCCGCAAAGACAAACGCATCGATTGCGGCATCCAACTTGTCCGTGTCCTCGGTAGATAATATGATAATTCCCTCTTCCAAGAATTCAGGCTCCTGTGATCGGTCCACCATTTTTTCTATTTCCGGAAAGTAAAACGCAAGAAAATCGAAAAAGTGGGCCATGATAATATCTTTCCACGCACTGTCGTACCGTCCCATAATTTCCCCCTTTTAACTATGGCTCAACTGTTTTTGTGATCGGCATTCGGTGAAAATGGCAATTGCCATAGTCAAACCAGCCATCACTTGTCAATACGGGGGGAACGGGTCTGCTGCTTCTCGATTGGGGAAAAAAGAGAAATCACCATAAAAATCCGAGTGACCACATCGGAATAATTTCAGGGGCAACCCAATCGACACCGACACGATCAACATGTCGGTTATGGTATAAAAACGGGATAGTGTTTTCTCTGTATTCTTAAAAAAATTATTGCAGATGAACCAATTTTTTAATATAATGAACCAAAAGGTGGTTGTTATGTCGATTACAATACATGCAATTTCCCCGGAATTGAATGAACGGCTGTCCCGACGAGCGCGGCAGGAGGGGATCAGTAAAAATCAATTGGTGAAAGATCTTTTAGCCCAGGCTGTCGGCCTTCCGGCTTCAGGAGGATATTCCGATGATTATCGGGAATTTTGTGGGGTCTGGACTGCAGCAGAACATTCAGAGTTTGAGGTCACTCAGTTTGATAATAAGAAAGTGGATCCGGAGGAGTGGTAGGTGGGAAGGCTCCTTATTGATACAAACGCGTATACGGCACTTCTTGCGGGAAATAAAGAGATAGCAGATAAACTTGCTAAGAGTGATGCTGTTCTTTTATCTCCTGTTGTACTCGGGGAGTTATTGGACGGGTTTGAGGGCGGCAGCAGAAACAGTGAAAACAGGAAAACATTGATGCGGTTCCGGGAGAGACCTCGTACTGTTTGTGTACCGATAACTGATGAGACCGCCGACTGGTTTGCCCACATTAAGCAACAGCTTAGAAGAAAAGGAAAACCGGTACCGATAAACGATGTGTGGATTGCAGCATCGTGCATGGAACACGGCGCAAAACTGATTAGCCTTGATATTCATTTCGCGAATATTGACGGGCTGCTGCGGTGGCAACCATAAAAACCCAACCGACCACATCGGAATAGGTCCGGGGGCAGCCTAATCGCCACCGTCACAAATCACAAACACCGGAGTCCGCGCCCTTCCTTTTTTTCTTGGATCCCACTTCTATGGTGGTATGACCGTTTATAATCAAATCGGCTTTTCGTTCCTCCGTGGCCAACGCCGCATAAGCAGGATACTGGTTACGGAAACTGGACCCCCTGATCTTCCACATAGAGGGCATACACGGACTGCCCGGCGGTGATGAACAGCCGGTTCTTTCTGATACCGCCGAAACAAAGGTTGGAAACCGGCTCCGGCAGATGTATTTTGCCCATCAATTCGCCCAAAGGTGAAAAGACGTGTACTCCGTCGTGGCCCTCTCCTGCCCACCCCGAACTCGACCAGACATTGCCGTCACTATCGCACCGTATCCCGTCGGCCATGGCCCGGCCCATGTCGCAAAAAACACGACCGTCGGTCAAGCGAGCGTTATCCACGACATCATACACCAAAATATGATGAGGATGACCCGGCTTATGGGAAGCGCCGGTATCGGATATATACAATTTGCCGTAATCGGGTGAGAAACAAAGACCGTTCGGCTTTTCGATTTCATCAGTGACAAACGCTGCCTCCCCCGTCTCCGGATCGAGGCGATAAACGCCGGCGGGCAGTTCGAACTCGGCCCGATAACCTTCGTAATTCATGAGAAGGCCGTATCCGGGATCGGTGAACCAGATATGTCCGTCGGGATGGACGACAACATCGTTCGGCGCGTTCAGACGTTTACCCTGAAATCCGTCCATCAAGATGGTTACACTGCCGTCGTGTTCGGTCCGGGTAAGCCGGCGGGTCCCGTGCTCGCATGAAATCAAACGGCCTTGTCTGTCCCGAGTGTTACCGTTGCTGTAATTCGACGGGCTTCGAAAAACGCTCACCGTCCCCGTCTCTTCGGTCCAACGGAGCATTCGATTGTTCGGTATATCGCTCCAGAGAAGGTAGCGGCCGTCGCCGAACCAAACCGGCCCTTCCGTCCATCGTGCTCCGGTATAGAGGCGTTGCACCGCGGCGTGATTTAAAACGTATTTCTCAAATGCCGGTGTAACAACCTCAACGGCCGGATCGGGATATCGGACGACCCCGTGTTCCCAGTCCCTATCCATCTGTCTATTCATAGCTCTTCCCACTTACTAGAAATGATCGGTAAACGCTCATCATGAATGACGTACCATACGCTGTTCATTGCCCGTGTATGCATCCAATGGCGATGCTTCTATAGTAGTAAGAAGCGCTTAGACATGCAACAGGCAGGGACCGCGTGCGGTTTGAGCAGCAAAAACCGAGGTCGAAGCCGGACGGGTAAACCATTACCACACCACGGCTGCTTTCGGATATTTCGGGATTGTCCCGTCTTTTGTTATTATTTTCATTTTAGATTAGGTTACAAGCCTGAAAAATAAAAATACTGTTCTGTGGCAATTGATTGTTGTAACCGATGTGGTTACAATATGATTATGAT
>CAZJBZ010000067.1:0-899 GCA_964543975.1 uncultured Spirochaetales bacterium | reverse complement strand
CATAAAGGATTGGAAAATTATTTTTATAATGGAAAGAAAAGCGGTATCCAATCGGAGCATGCTCAAAAGATCTCCGATATTTTGGATAGACTTGATGCTTCTATGGGAATAAGGGATATGGCTTACCCGGGCTCAAATCTGCATCAATTAAGAGGAAAATTAAAAGGCTTGTGGAGTGTGAAAGTTTCAGGCAATTGGAGGATTACATTTAAATTTATAGACGGTAATGCATATGTAGTGGGCTACCAAGACTATCATTAGGAGGATTATCATCAATGAGAATAAAAAAAAGACAACCTACCCATCCGGGCGGAATACTGAAAAGACACTATCTCCAACCACTCTCTCTATCCATTACGGAGGTTGCAAAGGATTTAAGCGTCTCGAGAAAAACATTATCAAAAATAATCAACGAAAAGGGTTCTATTACACCCGATATGGCCTTACGGTTATCCAAAGCGTTTAATACATCTCCTGAGTTGTGGCTTAACCTTCAAACAAACTATGATCTCTGGATTGCATCACATAAATCGGAGAATTGGATGAATGTAAAAACCTTAATACCGGCCTGAACTGGGAACGTCGTGTTTCGTCGTGGCGCTGTCGTGGTTTATTCTCTAAGGCCCCTCCGTCAGTCCGCATTTTTCTATCGATCGAACAGCTGCTTGAAGCACGGGAACCATTTCAATACAATGGAACAATCATGATACAATACGAAAATATTATTGATTACTCTTTAGGCGATGTCCGCATCACCCTTGTAAACGACGCTTTTATCAAACTGGACGGCAACAGCGGTTTTTATCCGGCTAAGCGGACCGAATGGCAGCCGGGGACTAACGCCGACGACCAGGGATTTTTACGGATGGCGGTGCGGTCCATGCTCGTACAGGAGCCGG
>CAZJBZ010000066.1:11869-15575 GCA_964543975.1 uncultured Spirochaetales bacterium | reverse complement strand
CGACACCTCCGATCGTGTCCGTGGGGAAACCGATGAAGAGATCAGGAAGCGGGAGGAGGAATGGGCCTCCTCCGGAGTCGATTATTTAAAGCGACTGATTCAGGCTGTCCCGAAACCTCTTTAGTAGGGATGTTCTTATTACAATTTGAGGTTGCGGGACAGCCTGGATTGGTCCGCGTCGCCGGCGTCCACACGAGGAGAGCTTACTCCCCCGGTAGTGGTCCTCCCCTCTTCCTTCTCGCATTGACATCTTGTAAGAGTAGTATTACTCTTACAAGTAAGAATATTACTATTTTAAAAACATGAATCGGAGGATTATATGAATGTAACACGGAAAGGACAAGTTACGATTCCTCAGAGGATTAGGGAGAAATACGGCATTGATGAAAACAGCCGAGTAGATTTTTTTGAGGAGTCGGGAAGGATATATATAAAAAAGACCAAAAATGAGGACACTAAAAATGTTTATAATAATTTGAGAGGATCGGCAACGATAAAGATGTCGACGGAAGAGATCATGAAATTGACACGAGATGAGGCATGAAGAAAATCCTCATTGATTCTAACGTTCTACTCGATATTTTCGAAGATGATCAAAATTGGGCGGAATGGTCGGTTTCGATGGTATCCCGTTATTCCATAAATCATACGCTTTGCATCAATGCCGTAATCTATTCGGAAGTATCAATTGGCTTTGATAAAATAGAAGATGTAGAAAATGTATTAACACAGGGAAAAATTATACTGATTAATATTCCGCGCGAAGCACTTTTCTTAGCCGGCAAAGTTTTCCTGCAATATAGACGAAATAAAGGGAAAAAAACTTCGATATTACCCGATTTTTTTATCGGCGCACATGCCGCCGTAGAAGATATTCCTCTTCTCACAAGAGATAAAAAACGAATGGACCATTATTTTCCCACGGTGCAGTTTGTCACTCCTCCGTGAGTTTAACCAGGTTTTGACTCTCTTCAAATGGAGTGGCTTTTGATTCAGTTTTCAGGCGGCAGAAAGCCCGCTTTCATATGAGGCAATTGCAAAAATAACGGTTTTAGCAGTGCTGGAAAAGTTAAATGTTTATACTGTATACAATTGTAATTTTTGCAATCGCCTTACACCCGTATTTTGAAAGAGTCTCATATGTCTTGAATTCTGAGGTGACGGGCGGTCTGTGAGCAGAGATTTGAAACGCTCAAGAGAGATTTCGATTGGGATGACGGGAATACCCATCCAATCGGAAAAGTCTCGTTGGCTTCCCCCTTATCCCAATCCTGAAAAACAAAATGTCTGTAGACAATCCAGCTCGGGGTAAGCGAAAATACTTTCGCCCCTCCGCTCAACTGTTCCCTGTCATTGGTGTTGGTGAGCATATCGACGCAATGAGTTGCTTTGGTCTTCGTGTTTTCCCGGTGATGAAGCTTCTCCATCCTATTGAAGTTCTATTTTTAAAGCCATATACTTGTTTATGCAATAATAAAAAGTGATACATGAGAGTGAGTTTTCTATGGAATCAAGTAAAAAACATCTTTTTTCCCGCCTTTATGAAAAGGTCATCGCACCCGAACACCACTGTTCGGGTTGCGGTGCATGTGTATTGGTTTGTCCTTTTAATAAACTGGAATACATAAACGGAAAACCCAGGCAGATATCAGGAGAAGAGTCGCTGTGTCCGATAAGCGAAGAGGGGAAATGCGGCCTTTGTGCAGAGGTCTGCCCCAGGTTTTGTTCCCTTTCGGTAACGGATGATTCAAGTAAATCCGAAAAACAGGTTTTTGGACCCTATCAAAATATTGTGGCGGCACAGAGTACCCATCCTGCGTTACAGAAGAAAGGGCAAGACAGCGGACTGGTAAGCGGTCTCGCCGCGTGGGGTTTGGAAGATGACAGATGGACCCGTTTTTTAGCCTATTCGAGGGATGAATTGTGGCATCCCTATCCTGTTGTCGTAACGGAGGCGGGGGGTATCATCCCAACGTCCGGTTCGAAATACACGTATGTCTCTCTGATGGAAGGCTTATCGAAACTGTACGAGCAAAGATCGCAGCGCCGACAGCCACTGGTGCAGGGTAGTGAAGCCGATTCTTTCGCAATTGTCGGGTTACCGTGCCATATTGCGGCGCTTCGGAAGCTGCAGCAGATGAACTCGAAGTATGTAAAAAACCTCGTCCTCTGTATCGGTCTCTTCTGTTCAAAGGCTTTCACGTATCAAGGTTTAGTCGAGGGCAAGCTGGCAGAGGAAATGAGGCTTTCCGTTACCGACATAGAGAAGATGGACATTCGGAAAGGACGTTTTACCGTAGAGATGAAAGGAGGAGATGTCCATGAAATCCCGCTCAAAGAACTCGGTGGATGTGCCCACCACGGGTGCGCGGCATGTGATGATTTTGCGGCCGAACAGGCGGACATTTCAGTAGGTGGTTTAGGCATCGGCGGATGGACATTAGCGATTATCCGGACCGATAGTGGAGAAGAAGTAATGGAGGCAGCCCGGACAGTTGACGCGATTGAATCGACCGATAAAGACAATTTCCCGAAGGCGTTAGGCCTTTTAGAGAAACTTTCCGTTATGAAACGCAAAAATGCAGCGAAACAAAACCAAGTAGACCAATCGTGAATACCTCATTAGAATTATTTCCTGTCCCGGGCATTCCTGAAATTCGAAAAGGCGATTCTTTACCGGAGATCATTATGCAGGCGGTGGAACGTCATTCCATTTCATTTCAGGATAAGGATATTCTCGTTGTGGCCCAGAAAATTGTTTCGAAGGCGGAGGGGTGTGTGTACAGGGCGACGGACATCGAACCAACGGAGTTCGCCCGAAAGATAGCCGCCTATTCCTTCCATGCACCGGAATATGTCGAATTGATACTACAAAGCAGCAAACGGATCGTCAGAATGGCGAACGGGATCATCATTGCTCAGACGAAACACGGTTTTATTCTGGCAAACGCGGGGGTGGATTCATCAAATGCCGGCGGTAAAGAAATGATGGTAGTGCTGCCCGAAGACCCCGATACAAGCGCGGAATTATTGCGGCACGCGATTGAAACAACAATAGGCAAACGGATAGCCGTCATCATCTCCGATACGTTCGGCAGGCCGTGGCGGGTGGGCCATGTCAACATGGCGATAGGAATTGCCGGAATAGAACCTTTCATCGATTATCGGGGCCACAAGGATAACGACGGCCGGGAGATGAAGGCGACCCGGATAGCGGTGGCTGATGAGTTATGTTCCGCCGCGGAGCTTGTCTCGGGAAAGACGAAACGATACCCGGTGGTAATTGTTCGAAACTTTCAGTTTACTTCAGGTAACGGCTCCGCGAAACAGTTGGTAAGAGATGAAGAGCATGACATTTTCAAATGATGAAACGAACGAAATCCCTTCCGTTGATTTCTGGAAGGTGGTCCTCTCGAGACGATCGGTCCGACACTACCGGGAAAGAGCTGTGCCTAAATCTCTCATTAAACAGCTCCTTGAAGCAGCATCACGTGCTCCTTCCGCCCACAACGAGCAGCCGTGGCATTTTGTTGTGATTACTTCGAAAATGGTCCGTGTACGATTAGCGGAAGAGATGGGAAGCCGATTCAATGACGATATGACCGCCCGGGGAGTACCGGCCGAAACGCGAAAAAAGAAGGTTGACCGCTCTCTCTCAATTTTCAAACAGGCTCCCGTTCACATCATTCCTTATAAAACGGCGGAT
>CAZJBZ010000066.1:9844-11859 GCA_964543975.1 uncultured Spirochaetales bacterium | reverse complement strand
GAGTGTCGCTGTAGCGTGCGGGTATCTCCTCCTGGCCGCGCGCGCGCTTGGTCTTGGAGCATGCTGGTTCGCCGCACCGCTGTACTGTATGGATGTGGTGAACGGAATAATCGGCAAGGAGGTGCACAGTCGTAAAGTGCACCAGTTGCTTTCAGAGGGCAATAATTTCCACTCACAAAGTGACGCAATCGGATGGGAACCGCAGGCACTCATCACCATAGGATACCCCGCGGAAAAGATGGGCGAGGAAGGAGCAGGGAAAAAACACACCGGTCATAATAAAAAGAGTGTTGAGGAGATAACGACCTATGTCTGATCGGAAACTGACGGTGTTGGCCGGCGGTGTAGGAGCGGCACGATTCTTGGAAGGTCTTGTTCAGGTTGTACCTCCCGAAACGATAACTGCCGTCGTTAATACAGGGGATGATGCAGAGTTCTACGGATTGTATGTATCACCGGATATTGATATCGTTACCTACACTTTAGCCGGAATGGTCCATCCGGAACAGGGGTGGGGTCTTGCCGGAGACACCTTCAACTGTTTAACGGCACTCGATGCATTGGGCCACCCGGTCTGGTTCAATTTAGGAGACAAGGACTTTGCGACCCACATTCATCGTACATTACGAATGCGAGAAGGACGTACGCTTGCCGAGGTGACGGATGAGATTAGAACGGCGCTTGATGTAAAAATAAAAATCATCCCTATGACGAATGAACCTGTCCGTACGATTATTGACAATGGTGAAGAACTCCTTTCTTTTCAGGAATACTTTGTGAAGCGGCGGGCCCAGGATGCTGTACAAAAAATCGTTTTGGAAGGGATAGAGCATGCTGTCCCGGCACCTGGCGTGCTCGAGGCAATTGAATCGTCCGATGCGGTGATCATCGCACCGAGTAATCCGTTCGTCAGTATCGGGACGATCCTCTCCGTCCCCGGCATTCGTAAAGCGGTAACCGTAAAAGCCGGAAAATCTTCTTCGCGAAAAGGAGTTGTTCTCGCGATAAGCCCCATTGTCGGAGGTGAAACCATCAAAGGTCCGGCCGCCGATATGATGAAATCGTTAGGCCACGACGTATCGTCGGTCGGTATTGCTCGTCTGTATCGGGACATTGTCAATATTTTCGTGATCGATGAACAAGACGCCGATTGTAAAGAACGCATAAAAGAGCTCGGAATGACGGCAGGGGTGACCGATACCGTCATGGGTTCACTTCAGAAAAAGAAGTCGTTGGCGGAATTTGTTCTACAACGTGTCTTAGGAGAGAAATCTTTTTCCGAATGAACACGATGATTGCCGCAATTATTCCGATAAAGCGGTTGGACACAGCGAAACGGCGTTTATCGGGGGTCCTTTCGCTTCTTGAAAGAAAACGGCTCTGTCAGGCCATGCTGTCGGATGTACTTGACGTTCTTTTGGCGGACAATAAGATTGCAAAGATTTACCTCGTCACGCCGGACACGGAATTACAAGCTTTGATTCGTAGAAACCACTGCTCCGATAGTATTAATATCATTCAAGAACCGAAACAGACTACCCTTAACGACGCGCTGCTGTTTGCCCGATCGCAAGTTTCTGGAGATGGTATAACCCATCTCTGCTTTGTACCGGGCGACATACCGTTGATGACCGGCAAGGAGTTAAAGACGCTGTTGGAGTTGGGTAGCGGATCCGGCCATTCAAGGGCTGCGGAAGCGGTAATCGTTCCTGATAAAACGAATAACGGGACCAACTTTCTTTTCCTCCGTCCCCCTTCTATTCTTCTATTCTCGATCCCTGTTTCGGTCCGCATAGTTTTCAAAAGCACGTAAGAGGGTTGGAACGAAAAAGTGTCCCATACACGGTCCAAGACTGTTTCGGCATAAGCAAGGATATCGATACTCCGGATGACCTTCTCGATTTTTATCGATATGGCAACGGCACCCGCTCCTACCGAGTGCTTTATGATATGGACATTATAAATCGTTTAAACCGATAACCATTGACCAGCCCGACCTGCTACCATTACTTTAT
>CAZJBZ010000066.1:0-9834 GCA_964543975.1 uncultured Spirochaetales bacterium | reverse complement strand
GGTTGATATGAAAGAAATGAAGCTGCAATTTATTAAGAATATGACATTTGAAGTGGAAAACGGATCGATGAAATGGCGGTGTGACCAACCGAAATTAAGCGGAGGTGACGGCGAACATCCGAACCCTTCGGAAATGTTTATCGGTAGTATCGGTATGTGCGCGGCAACGTATGCCGGTTTTTTTTATAAAAGAGAAGAGATCGATATGACCGGGTTTTCAATCGATATCAGCTACGAGACACTCGATAAACCGAAACGGTATGGAAATGTTGTACTAAAGATTCATAGTCCGAATGTCCCGGAAGAGAAGCGAAAAAAATATGAGAAGTTTGTCGAAAGCTGTATCGTCGGCAAAACGGTCGCCGATGCGGTGAACCTGAAAGAGCAATTCCTCTACTGAGCTTTTTACAGAAACTGTTTTCGCCGTTTTTCAAAACGGTCAATCAGGGAGACAACCGGGAAGGCGATAAACGACCGTTTAATTGTTCCGATATGAAGAAGGTCCGCCCCCGCGTCGAGAGTGTACGTCATGGTGGCCGCCACGATCATTCTGCGCTCGTTTTTCGAAGCCTCTCCGGCCCATTTATAGATCGGTCCTACCGAAGGGACACAGACCGGTAGCGAATATTTGTCCTTAAGTTTTGAAACGGTCATCAACGCTAAAGGCAGACTGCCGAAATCCAAAACAGTGGAAAGAAGCATGATATTCTCTTTGTTGATGCCCGTCTTATCGGCAAGAGTTAGTAGCTCATCCGCTTTTTCCAGGTATCCGTCGGGAAGAGGATTATGAGGATTGAAAACCTGGATAATGGGATTGATGCCTAAATCGGCCACCATTCGAAACTCATCCTCATCACTCATGTAGTTAAGCGTCGAATAGTAGGCCCGTTTTGCTACCCCCGCCTTTGCCGCGGTTTTACAGGCCTCCTTTCTCATCTCATCGTTAAAACTGCTTATCCAAAATTGTTTGTCTGTGTTTTCGGCAACTGTGCTGAGAATTTTCGGGGCCAATTCCACCGACGGTACTTCAATATCGATCATATAGGGCACTTCGTATGTTTTCGATAGATTTTCCGTTTTCTCAAGCCTCTCTACGACTTTCGCTTCATCAATCTGTGCTTTTTCCGCGTCAATGACCAGGTCATCCCCTTCATAGAACATACTGGCAACAATAACCGGTGATTCAAACATTTTTAACTCCTTACGCTGTTACTTTTTAATATTTTAGCCTCTTTAGTCATGATATTCTCCCGCTTTCCTCAGGTCAAGGATACGAGAAGCAGCAGCGGCGTTTCTTACGTATTAATGGGTAGGAGGAATTATATGAGAAATAAAAATCGAATATTGCAGGGAGCGGGTAAGGAGGGTTATACTATTAATGATATGGCCATGCATATTCCCGCGTTAGCGGACATCGTCTTTAAATATATTTTTGGTTCCCAAGAGAGTACCGAAATACTAAAAGATTTTATCAACGCGGTACTGAAAGATGCCGGGTTTCCGTCAATCGAATCGGTTTCTATTACCAATCCTTTTAACGTGAAAACGTATGTAGACGATAAACCCTCGATTATCGACACCAGGGCGGAAGATAGCAGAGGAGACATGTTCAATATTGAAGTGCAGGTACGAACGCAAGCTGATTTTCAAGAACGAAGTCTTTACTACTGGGCGAAAGCCTATTCCGAGCAGTTAACCGAAGGACATGAGTGGGGAGTGCTTCATAGAGTTTCCAGTATCAGTATCCTCAATTTTGTCCTGTTTCCCGAACAAATTCCATTTCATAGTGTGTTTATGCTTCGGGAGAATAGCTGCCAGGATTACATACTGAGTACGGATTGCATTATGCACTATTTAGAGGTACCGAAGCTCTCCGGAGAACCGGATACCGAGTTACGACAGTGGTTGTACTTCCTTGACCATATTGATAAGGGGGATGAGAAAATGAAAATACTATTGGATAATAGTAAGATACTGAAGGCGGCTGAAGATAGGTATAAGTACTTCTTAGCCGATAAAAAGGCACGATATGCCTATCTGGCCAGATCGATGTTTCTACATGACCAAGCTTCGTATGTTGCCAATGCCCGGCGTGAAGGGCTTGCGGAAGGACGAGAAGAAGGACGGAAGTTGGGAAGAGAAGAGGGACGAGAAGAAGGACGAGAAGAAGGGCGTGCAGCGGGGGCTCATTCCAAGGCTATGGAGACAGCAAAAAAATTAAAGGAGATGCAGTTACCGATTGAGCAAATAATACAAGCCACCGGGTTGTCGGAGGCCGAGATTAAGGCCTTATAGCTGAGATGCCTTCGCCCCAGCCGCCCTGTGGGATACACAATCACAATTCATCTTCCGGTTCGCCGGTTTCCGGGTTGACGCGGTGTATTGTGCGTTGATGGAAAAAGTCAGAAGCACTGTATTTTCCGTTTTGCATCATTCCTGTAAATCTATTTTTGAGCCATTTTTTATAGAACTGCCTGGTAACCGGTATAAGGAGGGAGAACCCGAGAACGTCGGTTATAATACCGGGGGTAATCAGTACAACGCCGGCGATAACCACCAGTAAACCGTCTAAGAGCTCTTCGGCGGGGAAAAACCCCTGTTCCATTCGCTCCTGGATTTTTCGCCATATTCCGAAACCGTGCCGACGTGTGAGGAGGGCCCCGGTGATTCCTGTCCCCAAAACAATGAGTATTGTAGCGAACGCTCCTATAACTGTTCCCAGTTTTATCAGAATGAAAAGTTCAACTATAGGAACTATTGTAAAGAGAAGCAACAAACGTATGAGCATTTACTCTCCTCCGGCCGATCCTAAGTAAAATGGTATCATGATCAGCACTTCTTAGCAAATATGAGATGGGTTTCTCACATACTGTGAGAAAAAGATTACCTGGAAAAAAGATCGGTTAATACAACTGGTGTGGGATCGTTTTTTCATACTCGGGAAAATAGTTGTTGATGACTTTCAGATTGAACGAGGAAAGGATCGATTCCTTCGATTCACGTTCCAGCAAAAACTCGAACGATTTCTTTACCAGCTCTTCCTTCGGTATCTGTTTGCAGGTCAACGTTTCGTAATAGTCATCATCCACCGTCACAGTATGGTTTGATGAACTGCCGTCATCCTGGACAGTTACATTGAAGGTATCTTTGTCTTTTTTCTCTACCTGTATCATCATTTTCCCCCTACACTATCTCTACGTATAAGGTACTAAGAAGAGGAAGAATTGTACAAATGATTGCAGAAAAAAGTTGAAAATAGCCTCGTATCGGTTATTCAATTGCCGGTTCATAGGTAAAGTATCCCGCACCCGATTCGGAACAGGCCACCATGTATCCGTTCGGATCAAGAATCCATGATCCGTAATAGTTGCGGGAGTTTTCCGCACCGTACCGTTGCGCTGAAAGAAACCACAAACCTTTGTAGTTATAGTTGTAATTCTCCCAAAAATCGGGCCCCAAATTGGCCGTTGCGTGCGGCAGAATCAACATCTTTATTTCATCATCACTGTTGATCTGTTCCTGGTAATCTTTGCTGTTAAAATCATTACAGATGAGAAATGCCGCTTTTATATCGTCTCTCATTGCTGTCGTAACGATCTTTTCACCTGCCGTGAAGCCGCTCCAGCAATCCATGGGAACAAAATGGCTTTTGTGTCTGTGTGCAATGATCTCACCCGTATCGTCGATGACTACTGCGGAATTGTAGAGCGCGTCACCGTCGGATTTCGCAAAACCGAAAGAGATATAGACCTCATACTCGGTGGTACGTTTTTGTATAAGTTTTACAGTCGTACCGTCGATCGGTTCGGCAACCTGTTTCTGATACGTCTTTGCTTCCCACGGGTTCCAGTACCATCCGAGAACAGTTTCGCCGAAACAGATCAGTCTGACTTCGGGATGTTCGGTCATAATCTCAGTAATATAATCGTCCATTCTGCCGCGGTTTATATCCGGATCCAGGTCACATTCCATGCTTACCATGCCACAGGCAAAGATATTGTTGTCCCTGTCGTGTCGTAGGGTGTGATCTGCATGGTCGGACAGCCGACTAGGAAAAGTGAGGCAATTATTAGAAATAATAGGGGCAATCGCCGCATCGCCCCTTGTCTGATTTTTAGAAAATGTTTTTTCATTTTAATTTACGAATAAAACTACTGTGCTTTTTCCAACCTTAGTAAAATGACAATTTTACGAGAGCATCCTGTATTGTGTCAATTATCATTATTCTTGTCGTTTTCCCTTTCTTCCGTAGAATTGGACGGTTCAAGATTTGAACGTGAAGTGGCGGAATCTTCTCGCATGGCTTCCCCGGAAGGTCCTTCTTCGAACTGCCCCTCTATTTTTTCTTTCAATTTCCTCTTCCATTCCTTTTCTTTTTCCGGGTCGGAATCGTCAGGCTCCGTAACTTTTGGTTCCTTGCACGGCTGTTTCTTCTTGTCGTTATCACCCCATTTACCCGCTTTAAACAGGATATGCGCTAAAACGACCAACCCCCAAGCCTGCCAGTAGGTAATCTCTTTTAATCCGAAGATGTCCGGCATCAACCAATTCCACAGCAGCATAACGACAAATCCGAAGAGAAAGGCGAGCAACGCGGCCAGGATCACTCCTCCGGATATCAATAGTATTTTAAAAATCAATCGAAATTCTTTGAATTTTTGGAACATTACAATCCTCCGTCTATAAAGTGTTTAATTTCTGTAAGTCGTCTTCGTAAGTATTGCACCGCGTATCTCTTACGGGACAGAAGCGTGTTAATCGATACGCCGGTGTCTTCGGAAATCTCCCGAAAGGTCTCTCCGTTTATCGTGTTCCGAATAAATACTTCTCGCTGCTCCGGGGGCAGTTGGTCGATACATTCGGTCAGACTGTCGGTAACCAGATTTCGCATATACTTTGTTTCAGGGTCGAGCCCGCTGCCGGCTATGAGCTCCTCGATAGTGCCTACCGAATCGTACCTTTCCATCGATGCCGTTTCTATCGATTCAGCTTGGCGGGGATCGGTTTGTGCCGCATGAAGGGAGAGAGGTTTCCTCTTTTTCTGCCGATACCAGTCGATGATTTTGTTCGAAGCGGAACGGTAGAGCCATCCCAAGAGGTTATCAACCGGATTTGTCGAGTCGAGTGTGCGGATCGCGTTGGTGTATACCTCTTGAAGGATATCTTCCGCGTCCTCGGGGCTGGATATCTTCGACCGAATGAAACCGAGCAGCTTCCTCCGTTCTCTGCCGTAGATATCTCCTAAAGATTTCGCCAAAGGTGCCTCCATACACTTGTAAAGACGTGGTAACGCTCTTTTTATTGCATTATAGTATTATTTTTTTAAGATTAATTGTTAAAATAATGTTAAATAATATTGCCTTAATGAACGATGTTCATTAAATTCATTCTTGTGCCGAAGATTATCAACAATTTGGAAGGACGTATCATCTCCGAAACAGAGAAACTTTTGGCGAAGGAAAACACACCCGCCTTAGACATGCGAAGTATCGCCGAAAGCTGCGGGGTGGCTGTCGGCACGGTGTATAACTATTTCCCAAGTAAAGGTGCTTTATTTAGCAGGATTTTTATAAAGCAGTGGGAAAAAACGTTTGAGAAACTTCGCTCGATTACGGATTCAACGAATGGAGGGAAGGAAAAAATGGAGAGACTCATTGAGACTCTCTACACCGATATTGAATCACGTCACGCGTTTATGAGGGCCAACGTCGAGCTTATGCGCGATCTTCACAATGAAGTGATCGAGGACCTGCAGACCCACGATAAAGCCCTTCTCTCAGTAGCGAAAGAGCTTGAGAAAATAATTGATAGGGTAGGCGGCGGGGGTGATCCGTCCGGCAGAACGGCGGTTACGCTTTTAGAGAGTACACGGGCTTTGATCCGATTTTTTCCGGATTCAAAGGAAGATAATATCGCCTACCTGGTGCAGCTATTACTGAAGGAGATTGAACAGTGACCAAAACTGATAGAATAGAGATGCTTCAATCGGGAAAAATCGGAATATCCCTTTTAAAACTCTCCATACCCACTATCGCCGGTATGCTGGTAATGGCGGTTTACAATATAGTCGATACTTTTTTTGTCGGCCTGCTGCGGGACACGGCCGCCATCGCGGCAACGGGTATCGTGTTTCCCATTTTTCAGTTGATCGGTGCCATCGGATTGACGTTCGGAATGGGTGCTGCAAGTGTAATCAGCCGCCGTCTCGGCGCGCAGGATGAGGAAGGTGCGCAGAGAGCGGCATCGACGGCCTTCTATACCGCGTTGGGAATAGGCGTTTTGTTCTCCATATTCGGGGGGATTTTTGTGGGTCCGATGCTCAAACTTTTCGGTGCGACGGAAAGTATTCTTGACGCGGCAATTGTATATGGAAGAATCATCATCGGGGGGTCGATTTTTCAAGTGATTAATATGTGCATGAACAACACGCTTCGTGCCGAGGGTGCGGCCGGTCATTCTAGCGTCGGCATGATGCTTGGCGCCGGCTTGAATATTGCCCTCGATCCGCTCTTCATTTTCGTTTTCGGCATGGGGCTTGCCGGGGCCGCTACCGCAACGATCATCGCGCAGGGGATGGCCGCGTTGTACCTCTCCAGTTTTTACTTGAGGAAGAGAGGGGTCATCAGATTGAAGATTTCCGAGTTCACTCCGACAAAGGCTGTTTTTTCGGGAATCATGGCGTTGGGACTACCGACACTGGCTCGACAAGTATTGGGGAGTCTCTCCATGGGTTTTTTGAATAATGCTGCTTCCGGTTTCGGCGATTCTGCGATTGCCGCGGTCAGTGTCACCTTCCGAATTTTCATGATCGTTTTTATGGTATTAATTGGTCTGGGACAGGGACTGCAGCCGCTCGCCGGGTACAATTACGGTGCACGGGCATTCGACCGGACTCGACAGACCCTTAAAGTAACGATTGTGTGGTCGGTTCTCATCTCCGGGGTTGCCGCTTTAGGTTTTTTTGTTTTTGCTTCGGGAATTATCCGACTCTTTGTCCCGCAAAACCCTCGGGTTGTCGAGTTAGGAACTTTTGCCCTTCGAGCTGTCAGCATCGGTGTTTTCCCTATCGCGTTTGCCATTATCTCGGGCGGTTTTTTTCAGGCTTTGGGAGAAGGACGGGCTGCAATGCTGCTGGCATTGGGTCAGCAGGGACTGTTCTTGATTCCCCTTATTTTGATTTTGCCGCCATTAATGGGAGTGAAGGGAGTGTTTCTTGCCCAGCCGTTAGGTTTTACCCTGGCTTTCACCGTAGCCCTTCTACTGCTTCGGAAGGTATTGGGAAAGATGAAGGACCAAGAGCCGCAACCGGAACCCGCGTGAAACTGTCGTAACAATTATGAACGATATGCTCCAGCTTGGATTTTAAGATTCGCTCTTGTTTTTCAGCTGCTTAATGGTTTGAATTAAGTACTTCTTTCAAAATACGATCTTAAGGCAATGATTTTTTCGAGTTAGCCGCTGCTGATACCGTTGAGTGATATAATGGCTTTTTGTGTCATGTCGGCTTTTTTAAGTGCTGTGATACACAAATTTTCAGCTGTCTCCTCTTGGTCTATTTTGGAATACTTCTTTGCTTTTGCTACCCATTCCCCTTTAATCCCTTCGATTCCTTTGTAGGCGCCGGCGATTGCACCGCACATTGAAGCAATTGTATCGGCATCTCTTCCGAAGTTCGCCCCATACGTAATGCTCTTTTCAACATCACCCTCGGAAAGATAGAATAATGCGATTGTTATGGGAACCGTTTCTCGCGAATCACAGGTAATCGGTTTAAAATATTTTTCCGACTGGTCGTAGATCGCTTTTCTAAAGGTTTTATACTCTTTGGCCTCTTTCGCCACCCGCAACATATTTTCGATAGAGTCGAGAAGTTCTTTGCCGCTTCGCTTCATAATGTAGTTGATCGCTGCATCGATAATGCTTTTCACATCGGTTTCCGGTTTGAATGCTTCTGCTACCGCCGCAGCAATGACCGCTGCTCCATCCTGGCAAAAACCGACGTCGTGGATGTGGATGAGACTGCCAAGATTGTACGATTGAGTTGCGGCATTTCGCGGATTACATGCGTTTACAATACCGACCGGCGAAATACACATGGCTGAACTCGAACTTGGCATATTTCCCAGTGCCGCCATCCGTGGAACATCTAACTGTTTTAGTTTATGTGCCGTATGTAAAACTGAAGGGAAAAACTTTGACTGTTTGTCGCCGAATATTTCATTCCACCTTTTGAGCCATACTTCAGCCCAATCGTCCATATCCGCGTTACCATTTGAATTGATGAGTGCTTCTACCAACAGGTTTTTCATTACCGTATCGTCGGTCCCGTCGGAAGAGAAATCATCTATCCAACCAAACTGTTTATCGATAGCCCGATAATCCATGCCCTCTGAAGGGGTCCCCAAAGAATCGCCAATAAGACCTCCGATTAAACAACCAAGTGCTTTTTTGAATAAAATTGTCTTTTTAACATCACTCATAGTGCCTTCCTTACTGTATGTTTTGAAAATGCTGTAGAATATGCTCTCTCATATGGAGAATAGCCGAGTTGGAATCCCGGAGTTTTATTAACTCAAGTATTTCGGAGTGTTGAGATACATCGTGAACGACGTGATGCATGGTTTTACATACTTTCAGTCTTAATAATTGGACCTGAATATTTATTCTCTCCAAACATTCATAAAGGAACCGATTGCCCGTTCGTCCTGCAATCTCTAGATGCAATTGGCTGTCTTTTTCGAATACGTTGGACAAATCGCCAATTGTAATCAGTCTGTTACAGTCATTGACTAATTCCTCTATAACATTAATGTCCTCTAAATCGGCATTCTCAATAAAAAGCCTAACGGAAAGGCTTTCCAACTGTGCGCGTACCTCAGCAATATGTTCCGCCTCAGATTCGCTAATTGAAGAGACAATAGCCTGACTTCTCGGTAAAATCTGGACCAATCCGTACTCATTCAGTTTTTTTATTGCTTCACGAATAGGGGTACGACTAACCCCATACGACTCTGCAATTTTATTCTCAATTATTCTTTCCCCTTCTTGTAATTTACCCGAGAGGATCATCTTCTTAATATGAGTAAATACTTGATCGGCTAAACTTTCTTTGTTTATGTCTATCGTTTTGTTTTCCATAAAATGAACCCAATGTGTATATAGAAATTGTTGATCTATTCAATTATACTGCTATTCTTTCTCAAATTTCCATACACCAGTTGAATAGAGTTCTTTCTCTGCATCCCTTATAAGGTTTAAAGATATATCATGACGTCCGCCCAAATATTCGGTTGTAAGCCATGTTTCCAATATAGCTATGGCTATGTCCTCACCTGTCGTTTTTCCTCCTACACAGAGGATGTTGGAGTCATTATGTGACCGGGTCATTGTTGCCAAATAGACATTGGAACAGAGTGAAGCACGGACATTTCCATACTTATTTGCTATAATGCTCATCCCGATACCTGTCGAGCAGACGAGAATCCCTCTCTTAATAGTGCCGTTAGAGACCGCCTCGGCAACCAAAGCGGCATAATATGGATACCGAACTATTTCAGTAGAATCGGATCCAATATTTTTCACGTTTATATCTCTTTTTTTTAGATAATCGACATATTTTAGCTTTAGTTCATATCCACCATGATCATTCCCTATCCAAATTGTATCATTATCCATTTTGATGCCTTTTATATTTTAGTTTAGTATTCAATACACAGTATACAGTATAATAATTATTTGTCAATATTTTTTAACTAAAACGGCAAATACTATTTGAATAATTGATAATTGCGTCTCTTTCAAAATAAGGATATGTAACATTTGTAAAAATGACAA
>CAZJBZ010000065.1:0-15681 GCA_964543975.1 uncultured Spirochaetales bacterium | reverse complement strand
AAACCGATTATTCGATTTTAGTATACTGTGTTTACGGTAAAAAAACAAACATTCGATGCTACGCTCGGAAGAAAGTACCACATAGCCCCCCCTTCTGAAAGAAGCTCAGTGCTTTTTGAATATTCCGCGAAAATCCGGTTTCAGTCGTACTGTAACAATACTCCCCCGCCCAACCGATTTTTTCGGGACACCTTCAACAAGGATTTTTAAATAATTTTCGGATATTCCTTGCCATTTTTTTGTTTCGGTTTGGTCTAACGTAATCCTCTCTTCTTCCATATCACGCTCAAGCAGCACATCCACCTCCCGCTCTATCCATCGTGCGTAGTAATTCTTCACCCTTTTTTTTGATTCCTCGTTCAATTCTGCAGCGTGCTCTTTAACAACCGATTCGGGAATATGGCCCTGCAATGTAACGGCGGATGTGTTCGGTCGAGGCGAAAAGGGGAAAACGTGTAATTGAGCAAAATCATTTTCCTTGACTGTTTTTTTCGTTTCCAAAAACTCCTTTTCTCCTTCCCCCGGAAAACCAACCAGAACATCCGCCGCAAGAAACGGATCGTTTTTCACCCGCCGCAGCCGGTCAATAACCTTATAAATCATATCGGAGTTGTACTGTCTCCTCATTAGTGAAAGAATTGTATCAGACCCCGATTGTACCGGGATATGGAAATGAGGACAAATCCGCCGGGAGGCAATAATGTCGAATAGTTCTGAAGACATTTGGTCCGGTTCCAAAGATGAAAGACGAATGCGAATAACGCGCGTCGATCGGACAATCTTCTCAAGAAGGGCCGATAAATCTATTTCACCGCTGTGATAATCGCTAATATTAACTCCGGTTATGACGACCTCCCTATACCCGGCTGTCTCAAGGGCAGTAACTCTCCGTAACACAGTCGAGACATCCAGGCTGACGGATGGTCCACGGGCTTGCGGAATTCGGCAGTAGGCGCAGCGGCGGCTGCAGCCGTCTTGTATCTTTAAAAACGGTCTGGTATGAAATTGCAAATCAGACGTTTCGTAGGAAAACTGGTCTGATACCCCCTTTTTGGGTGTTGCCCGCAAGAGTGAACGGAACAAATCGGAGGGATTGTTTGGAAGTGTGTCAGGGAAATGTTTAATCGCTTCGAGCAGTAAATGCTTATCTTCCTGTGGGACCACTATAATTTCACTATTCAGGCTGCGAAGTGAATCCGGTTCTACCTGCGCGTAACATCCGGTAACAACAATAAGTGAATGGGGATTGTCCCTTACCGCTTTGCGAATAACCCGTCGTGCTTTTTGTTCACTCTTAGAAGTTACCGTACAGGTGTTAATCACAACGATATCCGGTCTCTCTTTTAATGAACCAATAAAAAAGCCCTGACCTCTAAAAGCCGATGCCAGGGCTTCACTTTCACACTGATTCAACTTGCATCCAAGTGTATAGAACGAAACGGTCATCCGGTTTCCATCTTTTCTAAGGCCCTTTCCTTACCCCGACGGGCTTCAGCGAAAGATGGATTTAATTTTAGGGCTTGATCGTACGCTTCAACAGCGTATTGATAATCCTTGGCCATTTCCCTGGCATAGCCCAATCTAGCCCACCACCTGGTCACGTTCGGAGAGTGGTACAATGCCGTTGTAAATGCTATGTCGGCATGATTGTATTCCCCTAATCGGAGAAATATTTCCCCCATGAAGTAGTAAACGGTATCGATCCGATCACCGGTAGGCGCAAGCACCGTATATTCCTCAAAATATCGAAGTGCCTGCATATTATTACCCAGATGGAAATGTGCTTCTCCCAGGATTTCTATAATTCTGTAATCCCCCGGAACAATTTCATATGCTTGTCGGGCCTTCTCAAGTGCTTCTTCGTATCTTCCCAACCGGAGGAGGCTCCACCCAAGAACGACATGCGCGTCCATTCTTCGCGGCATAACCTCCAATTCATCGAGGCAAACTTGTATCGCTTCTTCATAGTTACCGTTTCCGTACAATCCTAAAGCATCCCTCTGATCCTGAGCGAGAAGAAACGATCCTGGAATAACGGAACAGAGGAGAGTAATAAGCAACAATCTACCTTTCACGTTTCTCCTCACTTTTCTTTGCCGATCCACCTTCCATTGCACATTTGCCGTTGAAACGGCTTCCGCTTTCTACGATGAGTTCCGGTGTTGTAATATCCCCTTCGATCCGGGATGTGGCAAAGAGTTCTACCCGGGAATGGGCACCGATATTACCGGTCATCTTTCCTTTCAAAGATACAATGTTCGCCTCAACGGTTGCTTTGATGACTGCATCTTTTCCGATATATAAGTCACCGGATGCATTTATCACCCCACTGAACTTTCCCTTGATCATCAACGGTTCTTCAAACGACAATTCTCCGTCGAAATCGATATCTTCAGCTAAAATCGTATCAATTTCCGATTCATCCACACCTTTTATATTAATCTCAGCCATTATTTACCTCACGCCTTTTATCCTACCCTCATCAATTTTTCACTGTCAAGAGTAGCATCTACGGTTTCAACTCATTCATTATTTTCGAGAGGGAGTACTGCAGTCTTTCTCTCATCTCTTGTGTATACGGATTATAACGCTGCAGATCGAGAAAGAGCTGCCATGGATCGTTACATGTCTGTTCGACAACCTCAAGAACTTTCCGATATCCTACCGTAGCGATTTTACTCTCCGATAAAGAGAGATCCTCTAAAACCCTTCCGATAAAGTGAGTCACCCCCTGCGTATAAGCCGCTTCTTTGTCATGTTCTTCAGGTGTTAGATCGACACGGCGCAAACCGAGTTCTTCAAATATTTGTTTACACAATTCACTCTCTTTTTTATCAATCCTTACCGGAGAAAACACGATAGGGAGTCCATTAACACCCTGTTTTGCAGAATCCGGACCAAACATAGGATGGGTTGCCGCAATAGAAACATCATTCGGAAGATTTTTTTTCATCACATCGGCCGGCATTACTTTTACCGAACATGTGTCAAGAACTATCGTGCCCGGTTTTACTTTTGAAGAGGTCCTTTCAATGACCTCCTCAAACGATGAGATGGCAACACAGTAAAAAATGATATCACAGGCGAATAACTCCTCTTCATCCACCAACCCTACCTTGGAAGGTACAGTCCGATTTGTCGATCGGTTGAAAGCAGAGACCGGATAACGAGAGGAGAGGATGTCCGCCCAGAGAGAACCAAAGCGCCCTAATCCGTATACTCCTATTTTCATTAAACCCATAGTAAACGGAATGACCTCGTTATCTCAAGAGAAAAGAGAGACCGATTGAGGCAATTGGGAGTTTTTTTATTATGCTGCCGGTAAGGAGGGCACGAAAAATTGTAGATGAATAGAGAGCACCATCAGTATTTCTCGTAGGAAATGTGGATGGAATACTGAACCACCGCGGTTTACTTTTCGAATTGATGGGGTTGCATAAAGAGCAGGTAACATTTTATTATTATGAAAGACCGTTGCCACATATCCCTGTTTCTCAAGAGGTTCGAGACTATGCGTGTTTTAATCGTTGGATACGGAAGTATGGGCAAAGAGGTAGAAAAAGTCCTCCTTGCTCGTAAGCATACCATTACCTCCAGAGTGGATGTTGCCGATGAGGTTGGCGATACACAATCACTTACCGAAGATCTGCTGATTCAATCGGATGCCGTTATTGAGTTTTCTCTGTCTGAAGGGCTAATCGAGCGAGTTCGAAGGTACACGGACGCGGGGAAACCGGCGGTTATCGGCACGACAGGATGGGAAGAAGAGCGAAAAACCGTGGAAGAGATGACGCGAAAAACAAACTCTCCTCTCTTGTGGAGTTCGAACTTCTCAATCGGCGCTCAACTTTTCATTCGAATTGTTCGGGAAGCATCTAAGCTTGTAGACACAATTCCTGAATATGATATCATGATGTACGAAATGCACCATTCAAACAAAAAAGATTCTCCTTCCGGTACCGCAATCGGCATCGGTGAAACCATTCTCAAACACATTGAGCGAAAAAAAACAATTACCACCGAGCGGCTTGACAGAAAAATAAAACCGGAAGAACTGCATATCGGTTCGCTACGAGGAGGAAGCATTCCCGGTGTCCACACGGTCCTCTTCGACTCAGCGGCGGATACGGTTGAATTAAAACATACCGCGCGTAACAGAGGCGGGTTTGCCCTCGGTGCCGTAATGGCTTGTGAGTGGATCATCGGCAAATCCGGTTTTTTTACTATGGACGATTTTCTTAATTCGATTTTTTAAGGAGGCATGGATGTCTATGACGTTTGAAGGCGTGTACACCGCACTTTTGACCCCATTTAACGCGGAAGGGAACGTAGATGAAGAGGCCCTGCGAAAACTTGTTGAATTTCAAATCAAAAACGGTATTTCCGGTCTTGTTCCCATGGGAACCACCGGAGAAAGCCCGACGTTGAGTCACGGGGAACATATTCGGATTATCGAAATGGTAATAGAATTCTCTCAAGGAAAAGTACCGGTAATAGCAGGGACGGGTTCAAACTGTACTGATGAAGCAGTTGATATTACCGTGCAGGCCATGGAATGCGGAGCGGACGCAAGTCTTCAAGTTGCTCCTTATTACAATAAACCGAATCAGGAAGGGTTTTACCGTCATTTTACAACGATTGCGGACGCGGTTGATATACCGCTTATCATTTACAACATACCGGGACGGTCGGGAAAGAATATCGAAAATGAAACGATGCTGCGACTCGCCGAACATCCAAACATTTTAGGGGTCAAAGAAGCAAGCGGGAGCATCCCCCAAATCATGGATCTTATTCAAAAAAAACCGAACGATTTTGTCGTGCTTTCCGGTGACGATAATTTGGCTTTTACCGTCGTGGCTTTAGGCGGTAAGGGCGTTATTTCGGTGGCCGGCAATATTATTCCCGACAGAATGATGAGCTTTATTGAATCAGGCTTACACGGCAATCTGGAGGAATTCCGTACCAAGCATTACGAGTTACTCCCTCTCTTTAAAGGAATTTTTCTAGACACCAATCCGATTCCCGTTAAATACGCGGCATCACTTATGGGGCTGATGGAGGAACAGTACAGACTTCCTCTTTGTCCAATGGCTGAAGGGAAAAAACAAGATCTACGGAAAATACTGGAGTCATGTAAACTGCTCTGAACACACGCACCTCTCAGTATTCGACACGTATTGAGGATTTTTCTTAACTCTTCTCACAATCCGTAAGGCAGTTGGAAAGTGTGATCAAACTTTCAAGCTCGATGTTTTCGATTCTATCGCTTGGATCTATTTTACTTCGTGAAAGGCAGTTCAGCAATTGATCTTCGAAAAAGCGGTGTAGAAGATAATCCTGCAGGAGATTATTCTTGATTTTCTTTCGTCGAGAGAGAAAAAGCTGTTCTACAAGAGTAAAAAACAGTTCTTTATCGGAAATTGACTGAAAGGCTAAAGCCGGCGTACAGCGTATTATGCGTGAAACCACTTCCGGCTGGGGATAAAAAGCACCCGGCTGAATATCGCCGCAGTTTTCTATATTCAGTGCGGATTGACAGATCACTGAAAAGAGAGAGTAGTTTTTTTTGCCCGGAACTGCGGTCATCCGTTGCGCCACCTCTCTTTGAAGAGTAAAAACCATGCTTTGGGAAAAACAATTCTTTTTTATTAAATTGAGAATAATAGCAGAACCCGAACTGTAGGGCAGATTCCCTACAATTTTGTTAGGATCACCCAACGACGCTTTCTTTGCCTGCCACGTCCGAATAAAATCACCGGCAAAGATCGAAACCTCTTCTCGCCCCCCATAGATATCCGATAAAACGCGAACTAATCCATGATCAATTTCAAAAAGACAGAGACGTTCCGCATTTTCCACCAACTCATGCGTTAAATGACCAATCCCGGGTCCGACTTCCCAAACAGTATCATTTGGTCGAATATCAAGCAGATCGATAATCTTCTCTCTGACATGAGCATTGATAAGAAAATTTTGTCCCCATCTCTTTTTAAGAGTGATACCGTATTTGGTCAAAAGTTGTTTTATATCGTTAACGCTGTTGCAGTTCATATTGAAAGCCGTCCTGAAAAGAGAGATATGGGGCAATTACCGCCTTAAGATCGTAAGGTTTTTTATTCTATGTATCGGGATAAGGCAAATGCAGAAAAAAACTGAAGTAATAATGACACCGGTGACGATATCGGCTCGATGGTATAACACAACACGCGGCATTTCGGCGATTGTCTCGGCAATAAACAGAATAACCGTATGGAGAAGGTTCAAAATGAATCCTCCGATAACAGTACCAACCGATGTCGGGAGAAACAACATGCCGATTCCCACCCACATAAAAAGGGTGATCAGTGGAGTGAGCGCAATAGATGAAAATAATCCCGCCGGATAGAGCTCACCAAAGGTGCTCAAAAGCAGGGGGGCCGTTGCAGTCTGAGCACCAAATGAACAGGCAAGAGGGTACGCGATCCAGGAAGGCAGATACACTTTCAAAAACTCACCAAGTCTTGAACCGATCGTCATGATGCCGAAGAGGGCCAAAAAGGACAATTGAAAAGAGAGAGTATACACCGCGTCAGGATAGAGAAGCGCGAGCACGATAAACGCTGCCGCAAGCGTATGGATTCCTTTTACTCTCCTACCGCTTATAATCCCTGCTCCGATCAAACCATACATTATCCCTGCACGCAACAGAGACGGCTTCAGCCCTACAATAAAAATATAGACTCCGATTACTACAAGCCCCAGAAGAAATCCAGCTTTCCTTCCGAGTATGGGAATAGTGACCAAAACGATAATAGTTGTTAGAACGGTTAAATGCATTCCGGATAAGGCGAGCAGATGCATACATCCGGCCTCACGAAACAGCTGTAAATCCGCTTCCTCAATATTCCCCCTTATACCTAAAAAAAGGGCCTCAAACAATGCCGAAACGGAAGAATCCATAATTCCAATGCGTCGGATAAAAAGAGTTCTTATCCCTGCTCGTAATCGGAAAGGAATCGGAGCAGGCAGAGTTATAATTTCCGTTGTTCCATTTCCGAAAGCAATCCATTCGTGAGAATTTTCGTTGTATGCCGGTTCCGCCGGTGAAGAAATTACGCTTTTCCAGAGTCGGGGGAGAGAATCATCAGAAAAAAGGACGAGTCTTCCTGTAGCAGTGGCCGAGGTACCGTTCCCATCGGTCACTTTTAACAGGTCGAGAGTGTAGAGGACCTTCCCGGATGCAATCCTTTTCCCGTCCTGAGTGAGAATACCGGTGACGGTTTTAATACGCTGTTTCGGTATTCCTGAATAAAAATGTGGATCGGAAGCCGCGGAACGCGCGACAAACCCACCCGTCAATCCCATAATAACGCAGATAGAGACCAGAAAAAGGAATGGAGGAGATCCGGTGCAATCACCTAATTGTTGACGGCAAAAGGGGAGCCTGAAAAATACCGTACCGAACGATGCAATCAAGAGGATGAAACCGATTATGCATCCCTTTTCTGTCGTGCCGAAAACGGGGAGATAGAGAATTATCCCCAACGGTACAGCGACGCAGAGTAATAAGAGAAACTCGGAAGAAAATAAGCCGTTATCAGCTTCGTTTAAGATTGTTGAAAGCCTCCTTAGCGGCCTTCCTTACAGTTGATGAATAATCCAAATATTGGGCGTAGAGCAGATTATCAGCTGCTTCGCTGTCTCCTAAACGACCCAAATTGTTAATAACCGCAAGAACGACCTGCTCGTCAACCGATTTGTTGTTTTCTTTATATTGGTTCAACAATCCTAAATACAAGCTAAGTCGCTCTGCTGCTTCTCTCGTCCCCATTGCACCTAAACAGGCTATTGCTTCCAAAAAGTTTGATTTACTGACGATGCCCCGATCATATTCAACAACAATGATATCGAAATGTTGGATGGCTAAAGGAGTCGCTTTCGACCACTCCCGCTCCGTTAAGGCCCGGACAGCGACATACCTCATCTCCCGTAGCTGGGCCTGTTCGGAAGACTCCGGGGAAGACGTCTGTAACGCCACCTTTAATGCGGCTTCAGCTATTTGACCTTTCCGTTGATCGGTCAATTTACCGCTTCCTAACGCCATCTTTAAAGCAGCAAGTTTATCTCTAATGGGGTTTTTATCTATGACATTGGTTATTAGTGTTTGAAAGTCTCCTTCAATTGTGTAGAGCGCGTCCCGTGCCTTGTTGGTTATATCATCGGAGAACTTGAGAGTCAGAGAGGTGAAGATGATCGGAAAAGAACTCGAATCTCCCAACTTACCAAGGCTCGTAATACATTCCCCTACTACCTGAGGGTCCGGTTTATTTCCGGTTTGATAGAGAGAATTTTGCCTGGAAAGCCACTCATTGAGCGCTTCGATTATCTTTTGATCACTATCGGTAATTTCTCCCAGAGCGTTCATAACCGCCACACGGGTGGAGGTGTCGCGGCTCGATCGAAAGAGGTCCCAGAGAAGATATCGGGCCTCCCTATACCCACCAATGCCGACCAATCGAACGGCTAATACTGCCAACTGCTTCATCATCGTATCTGAAGGATCGCTCTCTAAGAGCGAGTCGTTACTCAGCACAAAATCCAAGGCCTTCATATAAAGCGGTCCCATATCGACATTTTCGAGCTTTCCGGCATCTTGAAGAATTTGAATTTTGGTCTGCAGGCTGGCCCGGACAAAATTTCGCATATAGGTTTTCACAATCGGATCGACTTCCGAGTCGTTTACACCGTCTTGGCCTACTACTCCGACCGTGAAACAGATGAGGAGTGTGATTACCAATATATTTTTCATTGACACTCTCCTAAAATACACATAAAAAAAAATACCGATTGAGGAGTGCTGATAGTATTGAATAAATCATATGATTGTTACGTAATAATTTCAAGCCGGCAAAGTGAAAAGAGAAAATGGTGATTTTCACAACTGCCTCACCTGATTTCAAGCTTTTTTCTTCACCTTATTTTCATTGGCGCGTTCGTTAAAAAGATCATAGACATAAGAAAGAATGATATTTTTCATAGGAGCACTCGGAGGGACCCCCTGCATATGCAACATCGACTGGTTCTTTTTTTGATTAAAATTGAGACCTTTTACCACCCCGCACATTATTACGGTCTTATTCGAAAGTTCATACTGTAATTTAATCGGTAATCCGACCTTCGCTTTACCACCTATAAGGACAGCCGCTCCGTCTTCCGAAATATCCATCAACCGACACCGCAAACCACCGGACGTCTCCTTATTTTCATTCGCGCTTCCAATCGACTTGAGAGGATAGAGATAAGCGGGTCTGTTCGTGGCCACCCGTATGGATCCGCGCTTCTGACTGCGTATAAGGTTATCGGAATGGGCCAGATGCAGTATGGGATATTTCCTGTCATAGTAATCTTCCAGCACTTTGGTCTGGAAAACATATCCGGCGTCCTCCGCCCTCCAAAAATAAACATTGACCTTCTGATTCCGCCAACTAAAACCGGGAGGAAGGGCCCCTCCCTTTGGATATGAGATTGCAAGATATTTTCTCAAGTTTTCTACAACACTCGAATGAAACGCCCCTCCCCCTTCAAGAGATATTTTTATCTTCTGATGAGGGGTAATCTTGCGAGTGGTTTTAATGCCCAGCTTATACTTAGGAAGATTAAACTCCACCTGTTTTCTAAAATCGAAAAGTTTCGATAAAAACTCTTCATTTTCCGAACTGTTTTCTTTTCCTTGCGCGCGGAGTTTGATTACGATTCCTCGTATCGATCGATCGAGTTGTTTAATGGACCAAAACAGCGAAAGGGGTTCTTCAAGTCTGTTTTCAACGGCAACCTTTCTTAAAAGATTGACTTCTTTAAAGGTAAATCCTGATTCCCGGCCTTTTACATAGAATTTGAGCCAAGGGAATTTTCCCCCGCCCATTTTCCTCAATACGAGAACAAAAATGATAAATACTATCCCCAGGACGGTGAGTATGATAAACCACATATATTATACTATCGACAACTTTGTATTGTAACATCAATATTTTAACCGTACAATTGATTAATGAAAAGAACATCAAAAGATTTGCATTACCTTATTGAACCGCTTCTTCTCTTTACCGTTTTTTTTCTCCCCGGATACATAACGCAAGGCAGACCGGTTGACCCGGAACTGTTCAATAATGTCGATTTCAATATAACGTATATTATCAGCAGTTTGCCCCAAATCGCGCTTCTTCTTTATATCATCCTTTTAGGCCGGACTGAATCACCCACCATTCACCCGACTGAAATTACGAACGACGCTACGATAAAATTGGAACAATATAATATTTCATCCTTTACGATGAGCGATCTTTTGAAAGCCGGGGTTGCCGCAGGTGGGATCTATTTTCTTCTTCTTCTTGTTACATTCTTGGGAACGGCATTCTTACCCGACTCATCTCAGGCATTGAGAAATCCGGTCCAATGGAGCGTCGGTAACTCCCGTATTATCCCGCTCGTTTTTCTGACCTGTCTTGTAACCGGATACAGAGAGGAACTTTTTTTTCGAAGTTATATTATAAAACGCGGAATAATGGCCGGGTTGTCAATTCCTGTGAGTATTTTTTTAAGCTCACTGTTTTTCAGTATCGGGCATCTCTACCAAGGCGTTCTCGGTTTTATCGGAACATTCCTCATCGGCCTCTATTTTGCAGTTATTTTCATAAAAACGAAGAATTTACATATCATTGCGATAGCACACGGGATATTTAATTTTGTAAATCTTCTTTTCGCCACAATCCGGTAGGCCGTGTCGCTGAATTCCCACAGCTTACTTTTCGAATTGCAGAATTCACTTGCAGAATCGAGCCATTTTTAGTATTTTAACATAAAATGGGAGGTATATATGAAAAACAATATATTTTTAGCAATGATTCTTTTGTTCACCGCTGTCAGTTTTCTCTCTGCGGGAGGCAGAAAGGAAAACACAACCGTCGAAGAAACTGGGAATGAGTTCGGTACTACTCAAAAAGTCCAACAGGGAACGCAAGAACCGGGAAATATTACCGAAGAACAGGAGAAATTGTATAATTTGGGTTTTCAGGTGCCTCAACAATCGCTCGACGCGCCCGATTTCACACTGCAAAACTTGAGCGGCAAAGAGGTCTCGCTCTCCGATTTTCACGGGAACATCGTTTTTCTCAATTTTTGGGCCACATGGTGTCCTCCCTGCCGCCAAGAAATGCCTTCGATGCAGCGGCTCCATGAGACATTCAAAGATAACGATTTTGTAATGCTTGCAGTGAATCTCCAGGAGAGTGAAGCAACGGTAAAAGATTTTCTTAAAAACAATCCTTACACGTTTCCGGTACTCCTGGATAGTGAAGGCGCGATTGGAGGAGGCATGTTTGGGGTCTCCAGTATTCCGACTACCTACCTTATCGATAAGGAAGGCGCCATTCTCGCCAGATTAATAGGGACAAGAGAATGGGACACTGAAGAAATAATCTCACTTTTTAATTCTCTGCTTTAAGTAATAGAAGAATGATGGACGTGTCTGTACTACGAACATTGAGAAGATGCCGACTATTATTTCTTTTTCTTCTCCTACTGCCTCGGTCCTTACCCGCACAACAAATCCCCGATATAGAAATCACCGCGTCACCGGCGCGGATCCAACAGGGACAATCGGCAACACTGTCCGTTACTTATTCGATTCCTGAAGGAACCTATTTGGCAAAACAGGAACAGTTTTTCCATTTTGAAGCGGACGTGCCCGACGGGGTGACTGCCGGACCGATTCTCTACCCTGAAGGGAAGGAAAAAAACGGGCTTATAACCTACCGAGACTCGGCTACCCTTAACCGGGAAATTGCGGCATCGGAAAAGATAGAGCCGGGGTCATATTCTTTGAACATATCCGCTTCCTATCAGTTTTGCGATGAAAACGGAATGTGCTATCTGCCTCAAAGTAAAAGTCTTACCACCACCTTGACTGTGCTTAGCTTTGAAAGCTCGGCAGCCGTTACCGGGTCGAATGGAAATGGAACAGGGACATCTCCATTAACCATTCTTCAATATCTTTTGCTGGCTTTTATGGGAGGTGTGATTCTCAATGTAATGCCGTGCGTGCTTCCGCTCCTGTCCGTACGAGCCCTTTCGCTAGTCAATCAGAGCGGTCAAGACAAAAAAAAGATTTTTTTCAACTCCTTACTGTACGCGGGAGGGATAGTGGTCTCCTTTCTCGTTATCGCCGGCATAGTAATCGGGCTTAAACTATCAGGCGAATTGGTTGGATGGGGTTTCCAATTTCAAAATCCTGGTTTTGTACTTGTCTTGACTTCTATTATTTTTGTATTTGCACTCGCTATGTTCAATGTTTTCGTCATAACCGCTCCGGGACTGACGGCCGTCACGAAAGCTTCCGGAAAATCGGGCTATACCGGATCGTTTCTCACCGGAGTATTTGCAGTATTTGTAGCCACTCCCTGTACGGCGCCGTTTCTTGGAGCTGCTCTCGGTTTCGCCTTTACACAACCACCGCTTATAATTTTAATCATTCTTCTGTTCGTTGGATTGGGGCTTTCCCTGCCTTTTCTCCTCTTGGGTATTTGGCCCGGCATTATTCAACGAATACCGAAACCGGGAGACTGGATGAATGTGTTTAAAGAGATCATGGGGTTTCTTCTTCTCGGAACAGTCATCTACCTCCTGAATACCCTCTATCATCAGATAGGCGGACAAAATCTTATCCGGGTGATTATCTTTTTAGCCGTTCTTGGTTTTTCAGCCTGGTTGTACGGCAGATTTGCAAAACCGGGTGCGACCAAAACGAGCCAATGGATTACCAGCGGTATAATTGTCATTATCGTTGTAGTAAGCTCACTTTTCGTGATTCGGTTTAATCCCTCGTCGACCGATCAAAAGGCAGCAGCTACAAATGCGGCGACGTCATCGATTGGACAATCGGCTGAAACTGTTAAAGAAGGAAGGGTCCCTTTTAGCCCGTCGGTCGTAGAAGAATTGCGCCGGAACAATAAACCGGTCTTTTTAACTTTTCACGCGCAATGGTGTACTACCTGTAAAGTTAATGAAGCCGCCGTTCTCACCACTGAAGATATAAAAAACGCATTCGAACGGTACGGCGTTACGGTCGTAAGCGGAGATTTCACCACAAAAGACGAAACCATAGGGAGTTGGATAAGGAAATTCGGTAAGGCGGGAGTTCCCGTAAACGTTCTTTACGTACCGGAAAAGGATGAACCGATCGTTTTTCCCGAAATTCTTACAAAAAAGATAATCCTGGACGCATTAGAAAATCACCTGTATAATGCTATCCAGGAGGAATAATGGTGCATGATATAAAACAGTTGCTCCCCCATAGAGAACCATTTCTTTTTGTCGATGAAATAGAAACTGCTACCGAAGAACAGATCGTTGCCTCTAAAACATTTACCGATTCCGAGTTCTTTTTCAAAGGTCACTTTCCACAATATCCTGTTGTACCCGGTGTGCTTCTCATCGAAACCATGGCCCAATGTGGAGGGGCCGGCGTCCGAAGTTTGGGAACGTTAGGAGAAGAAAGCCTCTTTTTCCTTGCCTCGGTAGAAAAAGCAAAATTCCGTCGACAAGTACGACCCAATGAAAAGGTAAAAATCGAAATAAAAAATCTTCGGTTATCCACGCGTATGATCCGTCAGAGCGGGAAAGCCTTTGTCGGTGAAGAGCTTGCCGCGGAAGCCGAATGGCTCTGTCTTGTGGGAGAAAATCCCGGCGAAAAAAAAGCATAAAAAGGAGGCATACGATGCCCGGTGCAGATACAATACCAAAACGATTCCGCACTATATGTCAAAAACATCCTGAAACGACCGCTCTTATGAGCAAGGATGGTCAGGGAATATTTGAATCGATTAGTTACAAAGAACTCTATCAGAAAGTAAAGACAACGGCCGCCGGTCTTTCCTCATTAGGAATCAGCCGGGGAAAGCATGTCGGGATTATCTCCCACAATCGTAAAGAGTGGATCATGACCGACCTTGCGGTTTTAAGCCTTGGCGGTGTTGATGTGCCCCGAGGTTCAGACTCCACGATGGAAGAAATAGGCTATATTTTAGACCACTCCGACTGTTCGGTGGTTTTCGCCGAGGACAAGGAACAGGTGAAAAAAATATTTTCATTCAAGAACGAACAGGGGAAAATAAAAACAGTTGTACTGTACGACGACAACCTGACGCCGGCAGAAAGAAAAAAATATTCGGAGAGGGCCCAGCTCATTTCCTTTCAGCAGCTCTATGAACAGGGAGAAGCTGAATTTGAAGCTCAGTCGAATCGTATTGAGGAAGAGATAGAGAAGGGAGAAGCAGATGATTTGGCTACTATCATCTATACCTCAGGTACAACCGGAGAACCCAAAGGTGTGATGCTGACACATCGCAATTTTGTATTTCAAATTGAACGGATCTACGACCACATTCATGTTAAACCTGGTCATATTTTTCTAACAGTGCTTCCGGTGTGGCACTCATTCGAACGCGCGGTCGAGTATGTGGTCATCAACATCGGTGCTACGATAGCCTATTCAAAACCGGTCGGCAAAATAATGCTGGAGGATATGCTCAAAGTCCGCCCCCACTGGATGGCATCCGTACCCAGGATTTGGGAAGGGGTGCGCAGCGCCGTTTACCGGAACGTAAACAGCACCGGAGGCGTAAAAAAGGGATTGTTTCACTTCTTCGTTACAGTCGGAGAAATGCATACCCATTTACTGAATATGGTCAAAGGGCTGCTTCCCCAATTCTCCAAAAGAAACAGAATTTTGGATATCATAATCGGTGTTCTGCCCCTAATCATTCTTACACCGTTCAAATTGTTAGGAAAATTTTTGGTTTTTAAAACTTTGAAAGCCAAACTGGGAGGCCGTTTTATCGCAGGCATTTCAGGCGGCGGTGCTCTTCCTCCCTACGTTGATCGCTTTTTTCAGGCAGTCGGCATTGGTCTCTTAGAGGGGTACGGTTTGACCGAAACGGCGCCAATCTTAGCCGTCCGAAAAGAGCATGCTCCCGTTCCAAACACGGTCGGCCCTCTTTTACCGGACATAGAATACAAGGTCCTCGATGAACACAAAAAACCACAAAAACCGGGAGAAAAAGGGGTGCTTTACGTCAAAAGCGACCAGGTTATGAAGGGGTATTACAAGAAACCCGAAGTGACGGCGACCGTTCTTCAAGACGGATGGTTAAACACCGGCGACCTTGCCGTTTTTACCCATACGGGGGAGTTTAAAATAATCGGACGGGTAAAAGAGACCATCGTTTTGATGGGCGGCGAAAATATTGAACCCGCGCCAATCGAAGAAAAACTGGTCCAATCGGATTATATTGATCAGGTGATGGTAGTGGGACAGGATAAAAAGTTTCTCGCCGCTCTTATCGTGCCGAATATGGAAAAAATAGAATCGTACGCCTCGCACAATGAGCTGCAATATATCGACCTGAGGGAACTTCTACAGAATCCGGAAATACAAAACGTCATCAATAACGAAATTCAATCCTATATCAATGCAAAGAATGGATTTAAGAGTTTCGAACGTATTTTTCGATTTCACCTTCTATCAAAACCGTTTGAAGTCGGGAAAGAGCTGACCCAAACCATGAAACTACGAAGAGATGTTATTGATCAACTCTACAACAAGGAAATCAATCAGCTCTTTGAATGAAGCGTTAGACGATTCGG
>CAZJBZ010000064.1:0-15711 GCA_964543975.1 uncultured Spirochaetales bacterium | reverse complement strand
TTGCTTCATCAGTTTTTCGGTACCCTCTATGATACGATCGGCATAGGAAAAAATATCGGAAACGGAATCTTGTTCAACGCGGAAGCCGATTGCCCCTTCATGTCCGCCTCCGTTTTCTATATTGAAAAAAGAGACGACCGAACGAAGATCAAGATCGGTATAGCTCTGGCTGCGCCTCATGCGGAACTGGATAAGGTTACTCTCCTCGGAAGCATCATAGTAGGAAACTAAACTGATATAACCGCTCTTCTCGGCAAGACGGTCCGCCACCGTACGGGCGATGTTGACGATTGTCTCAGGGCTGAAATTTCCTCCCAAAGTAAAGGAATCCTCTTTTGAAAGGACCACATGCCGTATATGACCTGAACTCCTTTCATGTTGTACCATAAACCGATAACACTCTTCTTCCTCTTTCGACAGACTGACAAGTTCATCATACACTTCTTCCATATTGGAAAAGTTACCGCTCCCTTTGAACGTTTTTTTCTCCAACATTGTCTCGAACATATTGCTGAACAGTCGATAAAACCACCGTTCACGGTTCGATTTTAAATACTTACCCATTTTAGAATCACCGATAATACCGGTTAATACAGCCAGGACAAAATTGCGCGCGAAGAGGTTTTCAATTTGATATTTGGTGACGATATCTGTCCGGTTTCTCAGTTTCAAAGCGAGTAAACCAATCAGTTCACACGTCGAAGATGCCTCCGCAACCAGTCGATAACCCGTGTCTCCCGCGTAGACACTATCGGCTTCCAGGTGGTGGTCGAACTCTATTGTAAGCACATCATGATTGTTCAAGAGTTGTCTGAACACTCCGTTCCCCATCAACATCGACGGTTTGGGTGTATCGAGAATAACGATAGCTTCTATGCTCTCCGCCGGAAAATTTTGACAACTCTCTATTATGGTAATTGAGTTGTGACGGCATATGTTCAACAGGTACTGATAATTGTCCTGAATTTCACTGCAGGCTACGACGAATACTTGTTTCTCGAGTTTACTCAACAGCAGACCGAGCGCCACCATTGAAGAAATGCAATCCTCATCTGGATTTTTGTGACCGTTTAGAAGAAATCCGTCCTTTTCATCGAACGCGTCAATAATCCTGTCGATCACGCGATTTTTTTCGGCAATTGAAAGAATATTCTTTTTCTCGCCCATTGTACCCTCTCCTTCCGTGAGGCAAGCAACACCCGCGTGCACTACTCATCATCGTGAAGAATACCGCACGTTACGACGGCCCTGTCTCTTCCCTGCTCCTTTGCCTGGTAGAGAGCGCCGTCCGCCTTTTCAAGAAGCTGTTTTTTCGTCATTGCATGGTCGGGATATGCAGCTATTCCAATGCTCGAAGTTACCTTCCGTATCGTGCCGTCCCGGTTTTCTAAAATGGTCAGGGACCGAAGGTCCCTGCACACTTTATCGCATAAATCCCACGCCGTATCACTCGATCTATTCGGTAATATGAAGGTGAACTCATCCCCCCCGTATCGCACAAGGATATCCTTTTCCGAAAAAACCGTTTTAAACACTTTCACCGCTTCCAAAATGACGTCGTCTCCCACCTTTTCGCCATATTCATCGTTTAACTTCCCGAAATGGTCTAAATCGACCATTACCAAGGCGAGGGACGACCGGCCCATTTTTGCGCGTGAAAACTGTTCTTCTAAAGCGTCGTCAAAAAACCGTCTGTTAAAAAGACCGGTAAACGTATCGGTCACCGCTCTTTTCCGGGCCTCTTCACCGAATTGGACCATATCCGAGAGGAATTTCCCGGTGTTCTGCAGCCTTTCCACAATAATACGCAGCATGCGATACATGATCTTTGTGGTGATTGATGGATGGGTCGTCATAAGGGTAAAAAAATCTTCAGCCCGCAGACCGAGCAGTTCGCTTTCTTCTTTGGTATAACAGGTGGCCGATCTGGGAGAGTTGTCGAAGATCGACATCTCTCCGAAAAAATTACCCGCGGAGATTTCGCTTATTTCGAGATCCTGTCCGTCCTGTAATTTGACCGAGATGGCAACCTTACCCGATGTGACCAAAAAAAGTTCATCCCCCGGATCTCCTTCGTGAAAAAGGACTTCCCCCTTTTCAATGGTCCTCGACCCCAGCCATTGCAAAAAAATCGCAATCTCTTCATCCGTAAGGTCCGAGAAAATTGTAATTGTCCTTAGGAATTCGTCGATGTCCCTCATCGCTGCACTTCGGTATCCTTATCTTCCGGAAAGAGGATGGCATTTCCGCCTCTTCCTCTTCCTATAAGAGGAAGTTCATGCGCTCTTTCGATTAATTCCTCCGCTTTTTCACCGTGGTCGGGGTACACAGCTATTCCGGAACTAATCGTCAAGCGGAAGGCTTCTCCTCCGGTAACTTTCGTTAGGTCCAAATTATTCATTACGGACCGCAACTCTTCGGCAAAACGGAATGCTTGCTCTCTCGCTGTCGAAGGAACCACCGCGGCGAGCTCATTCCCCATAAACCGGACGGCTACGCCTCTGTTTTCAACCAGATTGTAGAGGGTATAAGCCATGAGGCGTAACGTTTCGTCCCCCGCTTCATGACCGAACGTATCGTTAATCTGCTTAAAATTGTCCGGTTTAAACATCACCAGGCTAACCGATTCATGTGAACCGGTCAAATAGGTTTCCAATTTTTCTTCCAAAAATGTCCGGTTGTAGAGTCCTGTCAACTTATCACCGTATACCTGTTTTTGCAGTTCTTGAATCCAGGGGGAATTTTCCTTGATAAGATTATTGGTATTTCTAATTCTTCCCGCTATAAGAACGATAAAACCGTGGAGAAGACGGGCTGAGATTATCGGGAAATGAGAGAGTATCGTTTGGAAATCCAACCCTTCCTTCGGAAACCGAAGCAGTCGCGTCCGTGTCTCCGCTTTTGCCGTCGCGTTCCTGTTTCCGTTTTGAAACAGTTCCAATTCACCGAAAAAATCTCCGGCGATCAGTCTAGCGACGTCCATCTCCTTCCCCTCGCCCGTCATCCGGGTTATAACGACTTCACCCTCCTGAACAATGTAGAGTTCCCGGCCAGGGCTTCCCGTCTCATAGATGAGTTCCCCCGGATTGTAGGTTTGATAGTCACTATTTTCGGCGATAATGGAAATTTCCGAGCTATCGAGAGACGAGAATATCGTTGTTTGCTTCAGCAGTTCAACTAATAAACGCACTTTCTAGCTTCATCGGCAAAAGCGGCCACAAGAACCACATCCGCGTCAAAAAAATGGTCGGAAGGGGCCAAGATGTAACCTCCCCCGCCGCCCGCCTCTTCAAAACAGTTCCGTACCTGTCGTCTTGTTTCCGCTTCGCTGCACCCCTTGAAATAGTGGCCCTGATTAAACCCTCCGATCATGCAGACGCTGTCCCCAATCCTTCTCTTTGCCTCGGCAAGGTCCGTATCGCCATGCATGGCGGGAGGGGTGAAGGTTTCCATTGCATCGGGATTCATTCCCGCAATGTCCTCGAGAACCGGCATCATACCCCCACAGGTATGATAAACCACTTTTATGCCGGCATCATGAGCAGTGTTAATGATTTCGGTGTCATAGGGGGCGACAAACTCCCGAAAAAGGGCGGGAGAAATGACGGTTGTGGAAGCATCGCCGCCGCCGAGTTCGATGAGATCGTAAGCAACTCCCTTCATTGAACGGACATAGGCGCGTTTTCGTTCCAGGAGCACCTTTAAAAATTCATGGACCCACGCCGGATCGTCGTACGTGTCCATTATTGCCTGCTGGGTCCCTCTCAAACAACAAAAATCCTGCCAGCAGCCGGGCTGGCCGTGGATATCGAAACAGATCACCGTACCGCGGATAAAACCCCGTTCGCCGTATTCTTTCGCCTCTTCGTTGACCGCTTCGACATCACAGAGGGGCATTGTGTGGTAAGCGGCAATGATGTCGAGATCGCTCTTTTGTTTCACTAAAATTTCCGAAACCCATGTCGTGTAGTCGTTCCCCTGCATAACCGTCGAAAGGTTTCCCGAAGGGGTAACTATTGTGTGGCGAACGGAATGATATTCGGGATGCGGCAACTCTTCGGTTTCAATCCGCCATTTATCTGAAATGATCCTTCTCCCCTGTAAAAAGGGGACCTCTTTCTGCGTAGGGTCGATATATTCATTTCGCGCGGCATCGGCCTTTTTGGGAGCAGGCCAGCGGATCCCATCCATATCGAAATAGTCGAAAAACTCATCATTTGAAATACCGTTCATATAGTTTTTAGTGAAATAGGGCATAACATGATGCGTGGTGATCGGAAGCCGGTCGGGTATGCCATTCTCTAAAGCTGTTAACAAACGTTTCTTATGGGTCATTGTAAGCAATCCTCCTGTAGTGATGGACCTCGCACTGTCTTTTTTCACAGTAGGCTAAAGAGGCTGTTTTGCCAAGAGGAACAAAGCGTCTTCAGTAATTCGAAAAGCAGGCTGTGGGAAGCGTCTTAGGAAGACAAGGCGCTCCCGACCGCCTCTTTCAGCTCATCCATTTCGAACGGTTTTTCGAGAATTTTCGTGCTTCCAAACTGGGTCACCAAGGTCCTGAAAGAGTCGGCGTGAGTATCGACCTTTCCGGAGATTACGATCGTTTTAATATTGGGATGCTTTTTTTTGATTTCCATCAACGTTTCGATACCGCCTTTCTCCGGCATGATAATATCGACAATTGCCAGATCAATCTCCTTCTCCTCGATGGTCCGAAGAGCCTCCTTGCCGTGTGACGCCTCTTCGGTAACATACCCGGCCCGCTGCATCGTTCTTCGAATAACGGATCGAACGCTTGGATCATCATCAATAATAAGGATTTGTTTCACGGCACACCTCTTTTGCTGCATGGTACTTTCATAGTAGCATACTACAGGCCTTATTTCCTAAAAAAAGCCTTTTTTTTATTTCTTTTTTTGCTATTATTATACCACAAACATATCACAAGGAATAGAAAGTGACTATTTCTGATACCGCACGGACAATACTGAAAGAGAAACAGGACCTTTTAGCTGATAAAGTGATAGAGACCCTCTGGGAAAACCATCCCGAATACGATCGAATATTCAGCATTGAAGGAAAGGAGAAATGCCGGCAGGATATAAAATATCACATCCTTTACTTAGCGGAAGCTGTGGGAGTGGAATCGCAACAACTCTTCAACAACTATTTAGGGTGGGTCAAGGTATTATTCGCATCGTTGAGAATACCTGAAGAGAGTTTTATTGAGAGTCTGAAAACACTTCGATCAACGGTAAGCGGCGCCGTGGAGGGGGAGGAAGAGCACTGCATTACAGCCTATCTCGATCAGGGGATGGCCGAATTCCCAACCATGCCTTCGACGGACGGGACTGTCCTTGGTCCGGACAATCCACTCCATAAACCGGCAACCTTATATCTATCCGCGCTGTTGGAAGGTGAGCGGGAAGCGGCATCCACAATCATCTTTGAACAAATAGAGAGCGGAATTCACATAAAAGACATCTATCTGTCTATTTTTCAAGCGGTCCAAAGAGAAATCGGACGACTATGGCAGATGAACCGAATATCGGTCGCCCAGGAACATTACTGCACCGCGGCGACACAGCTTATCATGAGCAGATTATACCCCTATGTTTTCAGTAGAAAGAAAACCGGAGGCACTTTTATCGGCGCGTGCGTGGGAGATGAACTTCATGAAATGGGTGTTCGAATGATTACGGACTTTTTTGAGATGGACGGGTGGGACACCTATTTCCTGGGGGCCAACACGCCTTTGGAGGCGTTTCTCTCTTCTCTTAAGGACTATGACGCCGACCTTGTCGGGATAGGGGCCACCATCACCTATCATATCGATGCCGTCCGAAGGATAATCGAGGCGATACGCGGCGATCCGAAAACGAAGGAGGTAAAAATTCTTGTAGGCGGGTATCCTTTTAATTTGGATAACACCCTGTGGAAAAGAGTGGGCGCTGATGCGTTCGCGGAAAACGCCCAGGAGGCGGTTTCGATTGGAAATCAATTACTTCGCGGTGCAGCATCATGAATAAAGAGAATCCGGACACGTTCCAAGGATTCGCGGTCCTAGCCGACGAGTGGGGAACGATAAAAAAGGTGCTTCGAATTCACCCCGACTTCACCGGTATCATAGAACCGGGGGAATCGCTTTCCACCGTCATTGAACAACAGAGCGTTCAAAAATTTCTCACTTTTCTGGTTACGCTTCGAAGAGAGAAAGCCCTCTTCAACTGGGACATAAATGTTCTGCGCAACGGAAAAATAGTAGACCTCTACTTCATCGGGGGGTTGATAGACGGAGATTCTCTCATCGTCGCTTCGAAATCGACGGTTGAAGCAGGCATCTTGTATGAAGAGTTCCTCAAAATCAATAACGAACAGACCGATATGCTGCGGGCCACACTCAAGCAACAGGCCACAGAACAGGACGCCTACCTTGAGATGACCAAATTGAATAATGAAATGCTCAACCTGCAGCGCGATCTGCAGAAAAAAAACAGTCAACTCCAAAGGGTCCTTGAGGAGAGAAACCAATTTATCGGTATGGCGGCACACGACCTGCGAAATCCATTAGGGGGCGTCCTCTCCATGGCGGAGTTTCTCCTTGAAGGGGAGTGTGGTCCTGTCACTGAAGAGCAAATCGAATACCTCAGTATCATACAAGAAACAACCGCGCATATGCTGGAGATCGTTAATCAGATGCTGGAGATAACCAAAATCGATGCAGGCAAATTGGCGTTGTACTATTCGGATGTCGATCTTATCAGCCTTATCAAACGGACTATCTCCCTCAATGCCCCAAAAGCGGGAAAAAAGGGGATTGCCGTACACTTCGACCCTCCAATGCCGGACCTTCATCTTGCAGCCGATCAGGCAAAAATCCTGCAGGTATTGGACAATCTTCTAACCAACGCGATTAAGTTTTCGCATCAAAAAACGAACATCACCATAACAGTTAAAGAATTTGAAACCGAAGCAGAGGTTACGGTTGAGGACGAAGGGCAGGGCATTCCTGAAGAGGAGCTGCCGAAACTGTTCACGCCTTTTGCGAAAATAAGCGTAACAGGAACAAGCGGTGAAGAGAGCACGGGACTGGGCCTGGCCATCTGTAAACAGATTATCGAGGGACACGGAGGTTTGATTCGGGTAAAGAGTATTCCGCGAAAGGGCTCTTCATTCCGTTTTACCCTGCCCCTCGAACCCGGACCTTCAGCAAAGTAAAAATCTATGCAAGTCGCACTGTGCACAGATTTTTTTTTAATCTTGCATTGATAAAGTGAATCAATTACACTGATAAAAGCCCTCTACGAAAAGGATTTTTATGAGACTTGAATTAATAGTACCAATGTGGACGAGGGAAGAACGGAAAAAGCGGAGCCGGAGGGCCCGTATTTTCAAGCTTCCTCCAACCGGTTTGATTAATCTGGCATCCATTACACCAAAGGATATCGAAGTAGTTCTTACCGATGAAAATATCGAAAGGATCCGTTTTAATAAGGACCCCGATCTGGTAGGAATAACCGTCACTACGGCAAGCGCTCCAAGGGCCTACGAAGTGGCGGATATTTTTCGTTCCGGAGGGGTCCCGGTTGTGATGGGAGGACCGCACGTTACCTATCTGTATGAGGAGGCGCTGCACCACGCGGATTCCGTGGTAATAGGTGAATGTGAATGGGTATGGCTCGATTTTCTCGAAGATTTTAAAAAAGGCGGAATAAGTTCGGTAAAAAAAACGTATAAAGCCGAAAAAAAACCGGAAATGGCTGCGATCCCCCTCCCGAGGACCGAGCTTATCGTCAGGAAAAACAAGCGGTACATCGGGAACAGGGCCATTCACCTTACCAGAGGCTGCCCGCACCACTGCAGTTTCTGTACGGTTACCGACAGTTTCGGGAAAAAAATTCGCTACAGACCGGTAGAGCAGGTCATCGAATTTGTGGAACAGCATATCGGCAATTCATTAGCCGAACGGTTTTTCATGTTTATGGACGACAATATCATGGCCCATCGAGGTTATGCGAAAAGATTGTTCAAGGCACTTATCCCCTATAAAATCATCTGGATGAGTCAAGCTTCCATCAATTCCGCCTATGACGAGGAGATGCTGGAGCTCGCAGCGAAGAGCGGCTGTAAAGGACTGTTCGTCGGAATAGAGACCATTTCAAAAAAGGCTCTGCAGGAGGTGGGAAAATCGCAAAACAAGGTAGAGTTCTATAAAACAGCAATTAAACGGTTCCATAAACACGGGATTTTTATCGAAGGCGGATTCATCTTCGGTTTCGACAGTGATGAAAAGGACGTTTTCGAAAAAACAGTCAAGTTCGTTAATATGATAAAGCTGGACGGTATTCAATATTCAATCCTCACCCCGTTGCCGGGAACCCGTTTCTTTAAAAAAATCGAAGAGGAAGACCGTTTCATCAGCAAGGATTGGGCGGATTATGACTGCGCCAACGTGGTATTCAGGCCGAAAAACATGACTCCATTGGAGCTGAAGGCGGGGCTCCACTACGCTTATAAACGGACCTACAGTTTCCTCTCTATTTTTCGTCGTTCAATCGGCGCTCTTCAAAATATCAGAAGAATAAAATACTACTTTTTTCTGCTCATCTTTAACTTCGGTCATCGAGTATCATGCAGAAAATGGTTCAAAACGGCGTGGAATCCGAATAGAGGGAGCAGACGGTTTTTCGAACGGCTCAAGCGGTTGGAAGAGTTTTCAAAACTGATAGAATACGAATGCGGGTCGGCACCATCGATAAAAATCGGATACAATAAACTCTACGAATAGATTCGCACGGGAAACAGGCTTACTTGTAACCGATTACCGCCAGATGTTCTCTATACGTTGCCGCCGATGTATTGAGCATGGAAGCTTCTTCTTCGGTAAGTGATAACCGGATGATTTTTTCCACGCCCCCCGAGCCGAGAATAACCGGCACACCGATACAGATATTCTCCAATCCGTATTCCCACTCTAACAAGGTGGAAACGGGAACGACCTTTTTCGTGTCGCTCAAGAGTGCCTTGACCATGGTTGTTGCTGCCGCAGCAGGAGCGTAGTAGGCCGAACCGGACTTGAGGAGCTGGACAATTTCACCACCGCCCTTTCGCGTACGTTCAACCAGTTGTTCTATTTTCTCCTGCGGGAGCAGTTCGGCAAGCGGAATTCCCGATACGCTCGTGTATCGGGGCAGAGGGACCATTGTATCTCCGTGACCGCCCATAACGACCGTCTGTATTTCCGCCGGAGCAATGTTTAACTCCATCCCGATGAAGGTCCTGAAGCGGATGGAATCGAGGACCCCTGCCTGCCCGATAACCCGTTCTTTCGGTAATCCTGATTTTTTCAGTGCGTGATAGGTCATGATATCCAGCGGATTAGAAACCATGACAATGAATGCGTCGGGAGCTTGCTGAACAACGTTGGTTACAACCTCACCCACGATATCGGCGTTTTTGAGAAGCAGATCTTCTCTGCTCATCCCCGGTTTCCGGGCCAAACCGGCGGTGATAACGACAATCTCCGACTTTTTGATATCGTTATAATCATTGGTTCCCGTTATCCGCGAAGAATAACCCCGTGCCGGTCCGGCTTCGGTCAGGTCGAGGGCCTTTCCTTGGGGCATATCTTCAATAATATCAAAAAGGACTATATCGGCGATGTCGGCTTCCGCAACATATTGGGCGACGGAACACCCGACGTTTCCCGCACCGATGACGGCGATTTTTCTTTTCATACCCCCTCCTGCTCTTCTTTCCGGTTAGTATAGAGAGGAGAGTCGTTCTTGCCAAGCCTGATAAGCGGTATGCCGGGGAGTCGAATTACCGGCGGTATCCATCATAGTAACGGCCCCGTAAAGGACGGCCGAATCCCATAATTCAGCCCGCCTGACAGGAATGTCGGAAAGACCGGTTATAGAGGTCCACTTCCTAACCCGAGTAATGAGCGGGTCCACGTACCATTCCGGTCTGGCGCATAAACCTCCCGCGAGGACGATGATATCGGGAGCGAGAAGCGTAATCGCGTTTACCAGCATGCCGCCGAGAACATTCCGGGCCTGTTCCAATACTTCCACTGCAAGCGGGTCGTTTTCTTCATACGCCTTGAGGATTGTTCCGGTGGTAACCTCTTCTTTTGGAATAACCGATCCTCTTCCTTGGTCCAGTTTCTTTTTCGTTATTCGAACGATACCGTTACCGGCGCTTAAATCCAGTATATTCTCACCCTCCGGTTTACCGTCATAGTTGCCGGGAATAAACGCCCAGGTTTCACCTGCCAAACCGTTATGCCCTTGGTGAACTTTCCCATTATTAACGATCCCTATCCCGATACCGGTACTGATGGTACAATACAACACCGTATTGAACCCCCGTCCGCTTCCCCATAACGCTTCTCCCAATCCGCCCGCGTTTCCGTCATTCTCTAAAGCGACCGGAACCTGAAACCTCTCTTTTAAGAGAGCCGCGATAGGAAATTCGTCCCAATCGGGCAGATTCGGCGGAGAAAGGGTCACTCCCCGTTCTTGATTTAAAGGACCGGGGCAGCCGATGCCGATACCTTCGAGCGGTCCGGAGCCGCAGCTTTTGTCGATTGCGGCGATCAAAGCGGAGGCGGCTTCGTCCGGGTCCTGCGGAGTTGGGAATCCATCCAACTCAACAAGTTTTCCGTCTTGAACGGTGCCTAGTTTTGTCTTTGTTCCTCCGATGTCGATGCCTACAATCATCCAATTATCCTCTCCCTAAAGCGTGGGTAGTCCTGGCAATAATTTCATCCTGCAGTTCTTCAGCTAAGTCGGTAAAAAAGGCGGTATATCCCGCAACCCGGACGGTTAAAAATCGATACTGCTCCGGATTTCTTTTTGCATCTCGTAACGTTTCGGGACCGATAACGTTAAACTGAACATGATGGATCAGTAATCGAACAAATCCGCGCAGTAAAGCGTTGAACTTCTGCCGAGTGGCCCGGTTGGTAAAAATATCAGGTAAAAATTTCATGTTCAGAAGGGTACCGTTACCCGCGTTTATCGAATCTATCTTCGATACGGATTTGAGAACGGCGGTCGGTCCCGAGATGTCTCTTCCGCAGACTGGAGACAAACCCCCGTCGGCCAACGGTTTTCCGGCCCGTCGACCGTCCGGGGTTGCCCCGACATTCTTACCCATGGGAACATGCGCCGAAACAGTATACAATCCCGTGTGGTACGGTCCCCCTCTTGCATTCGTATAGTGTTTGAGTCTACCTGCGAAATAGTCTATCCATTGATTGCCTAACCGGTCCACCTCCGCAATATCATTGCCGTATTTCGGCACCTCGTAGAAAAGCTTCCGCCTTAGCGGTTCATATCCTTCAAAATCGGTTTTCAGTGCCTGTAACAGTTCTTCCGCCGGCAATTCCCGGGTATCAAAAAGCATCCGCTTCACAACGGCAAGGCTATCGGCAATGTTCGCCGCCTGAATAGCTTGAATGCCGGACAGATTGTATCGTGCGCCACCGGCGGTAACATCCTTCCCCTTATCTAAACAATCATCCACAACCCCGGACAGAAACGGTGAGGGGAGCATTTGGGCGTGTAATCTATCCACCGTGTCGCAAACCGGGACCATTTTCTCGATAAAGAAATCAATTTGACACGCAAATGCTTTTTCAAAATCTTCAAAAGTTTTGAAATCGGACAAGTTGCCGGTTTCAGGACCAATTTTGCGGCCGGTTAACAGGCAGGTCCCGTTTGTAAGGGTCAGCTCCAATACCTTGACCATATTGAACATCGCCGCATCACTCCACCCGAGTGTATTACCGTGAGTGGACAACTCGACACAGCCTACCACGGAATAGTTGACCGCCTCCCGATGATCGATTCCGCTTTTTTCCAATGCCGGGATGACGCTCTCGTCGTTGAATACTTGGGGCATGCCGCTTCCTAAGCCGATTACGCGGGAACAGGCATCGATAAACGATTCGGAGGACCCTGAAAAAAGCCTTGCGGAGAGATTGGGCTGGGGAAGCCCCAGATGCTTCTGGGCCTTCAGCATGAGAAAGGAAAGTTCGTTCGACGCATCATCTCCTTCGATTGTCCGACCGCCGATCGCTATATTAAAGCCGATGGGAAATCCGGCAAAGTAACGTGCCGAAGAAGAACTTCGCATGTAGACAATCTGATTAAACTTAAGAAAGAATGCTTCGATCAATTCCAGCGCTTCCGCTGATGAGAGTTTCGATTCGGAACCCCGGATGTCCCGTTTGAAGTAGGAATAGAGGTATTGGTCCAGCCTGCCGGGAGAGAATGACGAAGCATTGGATTCCATCTGGAGGATGACAAAGAGAAACCATACGGATTGGACCGCTTCTCGAAACGTCCGCGGCGGTCGGGATGCACAGTTTCTGCAGACAGTTTCTATGTCGGCGAGGTTCCGGTCCCCCCCGACAGACACCCCGCTATTCATCCGGTTTAAACGGCCCGCCTCTTCCGCGTATCGCATCATGAAGTAAGACGCACCATCCATAACCTCCATAACCGCCCGATAGAAATGTGCCTTCTCTATATCATGAGACTTCGTCCCGCCCCCATCCGTGGCAAGGGAGTGAAGTTTCCCCTCCGCCCGGTCCCGAATCCCGACCGGCCCCAGCGTGAGCCACGTTTCAACCGAAGGGCAGATATGGCCCTGCGCGTGGTCGGTCTGGTTGATCTTTACCACTTTCTCAATTGCTTCAATCGTCGGGCCGGCGGCCGAGTCTACCGCTTCTTCCAATGTTTTACCCTTCCAAAAGGGAACGATTTGTTCCCGAAAAACTCGTGCGTCCTCCTTTCGAACATGAAACGGGTCCTGTGGTCGAGAATCGAGAGTATCTATCTCCCTCTCCAGCCAAGAAATCCCAGCCTCAGGAAAGACCACTCCCGCCCGCACTCCCTCCGTACGGTTTCCGACGATGAGCTCTTCCGGATCAATCGTGATTCGTACGGCGCGCAGTGAATCGGCCAATGCCCGGGCCCGCTGAATGATGCGAGGTTCATTCAAATTTTTTTTATAACTTTCGGTAATTATCACCGCCTGCTCGACGGACAGATATCGGGGCCCCTTAAACATTCTCTCTTTCAGGCCTGCTATTCTCTCCGTCTGATCGAGAGTCTCTATCTCGTGTAAAAAATTGTTTCTCACAACAATCGACTCCTTCAAACGGATGCCGGTACATTACCGGACCTGGGCCCCTCTGATTTCAGAAATCGGGACGTCGAGACCTTTTTTCTTCACAAACTCTTTCGCCTGATGCATAAAAGCCTGCAGTCTGGTATCGATTCCCGTGTCATCCTGTCCGTCGTATGCGATGTTTACCCACGGTATGTTCTCATGGTCTTTTCTGAATGAAGCGCTCAGGGCGGAGACCAGAGTCCCCGGCATACAGGTGAAAGGCAAAATGTTTGCTATGCCCGAAATACCGGTTTCATATAATTTAACGCACGTTCCCAAATTCAAAGCCGGATCTCCGTCGTAATCTTTATGGACGTACGGCCCGCAAAGATCGAGCATCTCTTCCAACGATACTTCGCGGTGCATGTCGGCATACTCTTCCATTGTCTTATCCAGCTTATCCAATGCCAAATGAAGTACCGTATTTTGCAGTTTAGACTTAAAAAGACCTTTGAGGTCCATTTTCCAGAGACTGTCCCGCCGGTATCGATATTGAGAGTAGGTAAGCCACTCCCGAAACGGCGCCATGAAGGTCTCGGCACCCAAGGCTTCCAATTTATCAACAAAGTAGTTACTGCAGAAAGGATTGTCCCGCATAAAAATCTCGCCCACAACGGCGATAATCGGTTTCCTCGGCTGTTCCTCAAGCGGAATTGAACCGAACTCCTCTCCGCATTCGCGAAGCACCATTGCCGTATTCTTCGCACCCTGTTCAATCGACCCGACTACTCTTTGAAGGCTTTCCCGGTAGACCCGGTCCGTTTCTCCCTTTGTTTTCTCATACGGTTTTCTCTCCTGTTGTAGTTTTCGCAGCAGATCGACGGCCACGATCCCTTTGAGGGCCGCCAGACGGAATCTGTTGCCGTGTCCTCCGGAGAGGTCTTCGTAGGCGTTGTCGTTACCGGGAGAGATGATTTCCACCTCTTCATAACCGAGGCGATCGAACAGGAGCCTCTGAAATCGGTTGTATTGTCCGAAACGGCACGGACCGTTGTGGTCGGGCATGAAGAAAGCCGATTTGTCCGGTTGAAATCCCGGTTCCAATATTTTCTTGAGGAAGCTGCCGGTGGTACAGATCATCGGGAAACATTCCCGGGAGGAGGTGTACTTCCTTCCCAGTTCGATGTCCCGCTCATCCTGCATGGGGAGCACCTGAGCTTCGATGCCGCAGCTGCGGGAGGCGGCCGCGAGGGCCTCACCGTTGTCCCGCATATAGGGAAAGTAGAGTATCTTTTGAGAAGAGGCGTGCGCGTGCATTCCTTTCGGTCGTCCGGGACGCCGCAATTTTTCTCCTACTTTCATATACCCTTTTAAACTGTCCATAAACGCTTCCAACCGGGTGATCATGCCGGCATCCGCGCTGTGTTCGTCGATTTCCAGCTGCAGATACGGTTTTCCCCGCATCTCTTCCCGTACATAGTGGGCGATAAAAGAATCGGGGCCGCAGCGAAAATTACCCATATGGACTGCATTCAATGTGTCGTCTTTCGCGATGATTCGTGCCGCCTGAAGGATCTTGCGTCCGTTCGGCCAGTACATCGAAGAGTACTCCTCAAAGATGTTCTCCTTGTCCAAAGGCAGATAGTCTATAGGGACCGGGACCACATCCAGTTTCCTCAGCTTGTCCACCAGGTTGAGGTTGAGCTGAGGATCGACTGTGTTGTAGGGACGTCCTAATACGACTGCTATGGTCTTCCCTTGAGGCAGATTATCGAGTACTTCTCGTCCGCGTTCCGCTACCGTGCACTCGAATGCTTCCTGCGCTTTATGGGCTTTCTCAACGGCCTTTATAACCTTTCCCCGTGACACACCGAAACAGCCTTTCATAAAGCGGGTCAGATCGTTGTTCAAGACCCGTCCCACATACCGAAAGTGGAGATCGGGAATCAGCAGTTTTTCCTCTCTGTCGGTCCCCTTCAAGGCCGTTTTTATCATATACGGATAGGACTGGATCCATGGACAGTTATAATTGACGGTAGGATTGTCTTCGGAAGCTGTAGCGTTAACGATAAAGGGGGTAAAGACAAAATCGACATCCTGGTCAAAGAGATCGTTTACGTGGCCGTGCATAACTGAAACCGGAAAACAGGTCTCCGTGGTAACCATCTCCAAAGCCTTCGTGATGAGGCCGCGGTCGGTCGGTCTGGAAAGGACCACATCGAATCCCAGCTCGGAAAAAAAGGTCCTCCAGAAAGGGAACTGCTGGTAAAACAGCATGAGTCCCCGCGGAATACCGATGCGAATTTTTTCTGAGTTCTCCTTCCTCGGTCCGGGGTGTTCGTAATCCCCTAACAGCAACGTCAGCCGCTCTTCAAAATAGTCGGGTATGTCCTGCCCCTTTCCCTTCCGTTCTTCAATTTCGTATTTTTCACACCGTCCGCCGTAAAAAAGCGGTCGTTTTTCACCTTCGATTCTTACTCTGCGGATTTCGCAATGGTTGGTGCAGCCCTGACAGGTGAACTTGTCTACAGAATAGGGGATTTTACTGATATCGAAACCTTTAAAACGGGTTTTCGTGCTTTCGAT
>CAZJBZ010000063.1:13212-15984 GCA_964543975.1 uncultured Spirochaetales bacterium | reverse complement strand
TTCGTGCTCAGACACTGAAAAGAGCGCAGGAAGTCATCTCCCGGCAGATGAAGACGGCCCAAGAGATAGCTCGTTTGTTAGGGGAAACGACCGCGGAGACAAAGGTTTTGCTGGTAAAACTCATGTCGCTCTTTGAGGAGGAAAAGAGTAGCAAGTAGAGGCACTAGATGAAGCTATTCTACGAGTGGGGAACTCGCCAACTCCACAAACGCGGAGAGGAGCTCTGCGGAGACAGTATTGAGATACTACGCCACTCAGATTCCGTCACCATGGCATTGTCCGACGGTTTGGGAAGCGGCGTGAAGGCGAATATTCTTGCGACACTGACAACACAAATCGCAATGGGTATGTTAGGTAATGATCTGCCACTGGAGGAGGTGGTCCAAACGTTAACGGAAACTCTCCCTGTCGACAGGGAAAGGAAAATGGCATACAGCACCTTCGCAATCGCTCAGTTCTACAGCAACGGGCAGGCTACTGTTGTTGAATTCGATACCCCCCATACCATTCTGCTTCGCCAAAGGGGGGTGGTCCCGATCGAATACGAATCACAGCACATCAAAGAAAAACATATTCAAAAAACGGAAATATCGCTTCAAGAAGGGGACTGGGTCATCTTTGTCTCAGACGGTGTCCTCAACGCCGGAATAGGAGGGGTTTACCCTTTAGGGTGGGGATGGGAACAGTCCGCGAAATATATGGAGACCAAAGCGCATCCCCACCTGACGGCCGACGAGTTTGCCGTTAAAATCGCGGAGGCGGTAGACGAACTCTATATCGGAAAGCCGGGCGACGACGTCAGTATCATCGTTATCAAAGTGCGCCGCAAACTTGTCACTACCGTTTTGACCGGACCTCCGGAAAACCCGGAATACGACGAAAAGGTGGTACAACAATTTGTACAGCACAGTGGGAAGCATGCCGTCTGCGGCGGGACCACCGCGAAAGTGGTTTCCCGGGTATTGCAGCGCTCCCTCGAAGTCGATCTCTCCTCAATGACGGGGGAAGTTCCCCCTATCGGAAAAATTGAAGGGTTCGATCTGGTGACGGAGGGGATTCTAACCCTTACCAGAGTAAGCAGTATGCTTCAGGCGGGAGCGGATAAGGGAACAATTAAGTTTAGGACCGACGGTGCCTCGAATCTTTTGAGGCTGCTCCTGAACTCAGACGGGATCCATTTTCTGGTGGGCCAGGCGGTCAATCCGGCACACCAGAATCCGGACCTCCCCCATCAGTTGGGAATCCGGCTGACGGTGGTCCGGGAAATTGCTCAAGAATTACGGGACCGCGGAAAAGAGGTGACCATAGAATCACTGTAGTTACTTTACAAATAAGGTGGGAAACCAATGAGTAGTGAATTGATAAAAACAATTGTCGATCGATATCAAATGGACGGCGGTATGCTGATACCGATGCTGCAGGATATCCAAAAAGAACACGGATACCTTCCGGCGGACGACTTGCACGTGTTATCCGAGGAGCTGGGTGTTCCTCTGATGCGAATATACGGTATCGCGACTTTCTACTCTTCCTTCAGGCTTGCACCGAAAGGAAGACACGAAATTACGCTCTGCATGGGAACAGTCTGTTTCCTGAAGGGGGCCGACAAAATCTCAACGTCCATATGCAATGAATATAATGTCCAACCGGGAAGCACAACAACCGACCGTCTTTTTACCTTTCAACCGGTCAATTGTGTCGGAGCATGCGCCTTGGCACCGGTAATGGTGGTTGACGGAAAATACCACGATCACCTTACACCGGAAACGGCGCTTCAAGTCATTGAAGCGTTGAGAACGGCAGCAGAAAAGGAAGAGCAAGGAGCGGAAAAGTGATTGATTCCCCACAAGCTTTAGAAGAATTACGACATAAACTGACCGGCAACGGCCGCGCAGCAGCAGAGAAGACGAAAAAATCGGTCCGGGTCTGTATCGGGACCGGCTGCGCGGCTAAAGGTTCGTTTCAATTGTATGAACTTTTCAAGCAGGCGGCCGAAGAATCACAGAGCAATGTCACTATAGAAGCGAAACAGGTCGGCTGTCACGGTTTCTGTGAAAGAGGACCGATCGTGGTGGTCCAACCGGGTAACATCCTCTACCAAGGTGTCGAAGAACCGGATGTGGAAGAGATATTCAGAGAAACGGTCATCGGCGGCAACCTTGTCGAAAGGCTCCTTTACGAAGATCCGGCAACGGGAGAAAGGGCGGTCACCGAAGAAAAGATACCGTTTTACAACGTACAGCAGCGAATAGTCTTAGCGGAAAACGGCAGGATCGATCCTACAAGCATAGACGATTACATTCGTGAAGGCGGCTATACTGCTTTAGCCAAGGCTCTCTCATCGATGCAGCCGGAAGATATTGTTCAAGAGGTGGAAGCTTCGGGATTGCGCGGACGGGGCGGCGGCGGTTTTCCCACGGGAAGGAAGTGGCGTTCCTGCAGGGAAGCGGAGAACAGAGAAAAAATCGTCATCTGCAACGGAGACGAGGGTGACCCGGGTGCTTTTATGGACCGCTCCATTATGGAAGGCAACCCGCATAAGGTGCTCGAAGGGCTTTTGATCGGCGGCTACGCGATCGGAGCATCACAAGGGTACATCTACGTGAGAAACGAATACCCATTAGCGGTGGAACACCTGAGAAAAGCGATCGACCAGGCGCGAGAGTATGGTCTGATAGGCGATAACATCATGGGAAGCCAATTCTCTTTTTCCATCCGTATAAATCGAGGCGGCGGCGCGTTCGTCTGCGGCGAATCAACCGCGCTCATCGC
>CAZJBZ010000063.1:0-13202 GCA_964543975.1 uncultured Spirochaetales bacterium | reverse complement strand
AGGATGGGCGAACCACGATCGAAATACGTTCATACCGTGGAATCCGGCCTCCGGAGTATGCCTACGGTCCTCAACAATGTGGAAACGTGGGCAAACATCCCTTCGATTGTTGCAAAAGGCGGAACATGGTTCTCCTCCATCGGAACGGAGAACTCCAAGGGGACAAAAGTGTTCAGCTTAGTAGGAAAGGTTGTCAATACCGGACTGGTGGAAGTTCCCATGGGCATCACACTGCGACGAATCATCGAAGAGATCGGCGGCGGTGTTCAAAACGGACGAGCGTTCAAAGCCGTCCAGACAGGCGGTCCCTCCGGCGGATGCATTCCGGCAAAGCATATGGACGCTCCGGTCGATTTCGATGAATTGACCGCGTTAGGCTCCATGATGGGTTCCGGCGGAATGATTGTCATGGATGAAGACACCTGCATGGTCAACGTAGCAAAATACTTTCTCACCTTTCTCAAAGACGAATCTTGCGGAAAATGCACCCCATGCAGAGAGGGGATCGCGCAGATGCTCCACATCTTGGAACGAATAACCGCGGGTGAAGGCAAGGAAGGGGATATCAAACAGTTGGAAGAACTTGCGGAACTGCTGTCCGAAACGGCCCTCTGTGCATTGGGAAGTACAGCGGCCAATCCGGTGATGTCGACGATCAAATACTTTCGAGATGAGTATGAAGATCATATTAGAAACAAACACTGCACCGCGCGAGAGTGCCGGGGCCTCTTCCTCTTCGAGATCGACCCCGAGTCGTGTACGGGGTGCGGCATCTGCAAGAAGAACTGTCCGGTGGAAGCAATCACCGGTGAACGAAAAGAGGCCCATCGTATCGATCAGGAAGTGTGTACCCGATGCGGAACATGCTACGACAAATGTCCTTTCGGGGCGGTTTTACGAGTATAAGGAGGATTATGTGCATACGGTTACGATAGACGGAAAAAAAGCGACGGTACAAAGCGGCGCGACCATCCTGGATGCCGCGAAAAACGCAGGAATATGGATACCGACTCTCTGTTTCCATCCCACGATCTCTACAACCGCGTCATGCCGAATCTGCATGGTCGAACTGCATCAGGGCAACAGGAGCAAGCTTGTAACGGCCTGCAACTACCCCGTCCGTTCGGATTTGACCGTTTCGGTAAACAGCGACAGGGCCGTAAAGGCGCGACAGGGTGTTATGAAACTGCTCTTGGCCCGGTCTCCGGAAAGCGAAGAACTCAAAGAGACGGCAGCGGCGATGGGAGTAGTGGAGACCGACTACCCCACGGTGACCGAAAGCCAACGCAATTGCATTCTGTGCGGGCTTTGTGTCTCCGTCTGCGAGGAGATCATGGAATGTTCCGCCATCGGTTACGCGGGAAGGGGGGTTGATCGGGTAGTCACCACACCATTTAGACTCGCGACGGACAAATGTATCGCCTGCGGGGCGTGCGCCATGGTCTGTCCGGTGGGTACAATCCAAATAAGAATCCATGAAGAAGAGGGTGAAGCGGAAATATCTCCCTTCAAATCCAGGGCCAAGCTGTTGGTGTGTGAAGAGTGCGGCAGACGTATGGTCACCCAACCTGTAGGCAGTGCCGCCATGAAACGGGTTGATATTGATTGGGAAGAGTTTAAAAAACGGGCACGTCTCTGTCCCGAATGCAGGAGAAAACATTCCGCGGAGGCGTTATCACTGATAGCAGGTAAAAAACAGGGTGTATCCGAGAAAGATCACCCAAAAAAACTTGAAATTGTAAAATAAGGCGTAAAGGAGTTAGAAGATGTCTAAGATCATTGCAACGGCAGCAATCAGAGGAGCACATCAGCTCTACAATCAAGCCGAAAAGGCTTTACAGAAAGCCATTGAAAAGTATGGGAAGGACGCACAGGTGGCGTATCCCAGCACCGCCTACAATTTACCGATCATCCTGCTTTTCTTAGGACAAAAAGTAGAGAAGTTAGGTGATTTGGAAGAGTCTCTTCAGGAGGCAAAAAAACTATTGGGCAGAATTCCCAGTGATGAATTGTGGCTTCCCTATTTAGGGGAAACACTCAATTCAGGGGTTGCGACGCTCCTCTCTGAAGAGGTGATCGAATCGCTAAAATATTTGAACGGAAACGATCCGGCAAACGGTATCTGGCTCGGTTTTACCAGCGACAACATTTTGCGGCTTCAAGGGATAAAACTGGTAGACGGCCGAATGCCCGGGTTTGCTGCCATCGTCGGGAAAACGGAATCGAACGAGAAGGCTGTGGAGCTGGTACGTGGACTCCAGGAAAGGAGTATTCTGGTCTTCATTGCGGGTAACACAAACGGTGTCTCCATCGCGGAGCAACTCGCGGAAGAGGACATCGAGATGAACTGGGACACCTTCATTGTTCCCTACGGCAAGGAGATTACGGCGGCCATCCACTCCCTCAATTTCGCGGCCCGTTCGGCAATGACCTTCGGCGGCATTGAACCGGGAGATATGAAGGCGGCCCGAGAGATACTGCTCTACAACAAGGACCGTGTTCACGCCTTTGTCATGGCCTTGGGCTCGGACGACTCGGTGAATGAAGATCAGCTTATCACCGATGAAAAATACGCAACCGCGGCTGGGGCCATCAATTTTGGTTTTCCGGTCATAGCGGACACCCCCATACCGCAAATTCTTCCTACCGGGATCTGTACCTACGAACATGTCATCTCCGGTGTCAAGCTGGATGAAATCATCAGCAGGGCAATCGAGCTGCGGGGAATGACCATCAAAATAGAAAAGATACCCATTCCGGTCCCCTACGGAGCAGGCTTCGAAGGTGAACGGGTGCGAAAAGAAAACATGTACGTCCAGTTCGGCGGAAAATACACCGACGGATTCGAACTTCTTCGGATGCGTCCCATGGACGAAGTGGAAGACGGTAAGATTGAAGTCATTGGTCCTGAGATAGACGAGATGAAAGAGGGAGAAGCCTATCCGTTGGGCATCCTGGTAGAAATTGCGGGCCGCGAGTTTCAGGAAGACTTTGAAAGTGTCTTGGAACGGCGTATTCATGAGTTTATCTCCTGCGCGAACGGTATTTTCCATATGGGGCAGCGCTCCATCATTTGGGTAAGAATAAGCAAAGACGCGCATGAAAAAGGATTCAAGATAAAAGATTTCGGAGAAATCCTCCTGGCAAAGATGCACGGAGAGTTTTCGAGCATCGTCGACCGGGTCCAAGTCAGAATCTATACTGATGCCGAAAAAGCGGCGGAACTTTTGGAAACGGCGAAAGAAATCTACGATCAAAGGGATGATAAAATCGGGAACATGACCGATGAAGATGTTGAAGATTACTATTCATGCACCTTATGTCAGTCCTACGCGCCCGACCATGTCTGTATCGTCACCCCGCAGCGGCTGGGGCTCTGCGGGGCCTATACGTGGCTTGACTGCAAGGCGTCCCACCAGATCGACCCCCACGGTCCGAACGAACCGGTAACCAAGGGAGAATGCCTTGACGCGGAAAAGGGACAGTGGAAAAACATCAACGACTATATCGAGGTGAAATCCAACGGCAACCTAAAACGGTTCAACGCCTACTCGATGATGGAAGAACCGATGACTTCCTGCGGTTGCTTCGAATGTATCGCCGCAGTGGTCCCGGAAGCAAACGGTGTCATGATCGTCGACAGAGACTTTACGGGAATGACCCCTGTGGGGATGAGCTTCTCCACATTGGCCGGTCAAATCGGAGGCGGTATCCAGACCCCCGGATTCATCGGAATAGGGAAACTGTATATCAGCAGTCCTAAGTTCATCTCCGCGGAAGGCGGGCAGCAGCGAATTGTGTGGATGACGAAACAGTTGAAAGAAGAAGTCGCGGACCGCTTGAAACCGCAGCTGGAAAAACAAGGGGTATCGGATCTGTTCGACAGAATAGTGACCGAAGAAGAAGCGGAGGACCCGGAAACGCTGGTCCAGGTGCTCGAGAAAAACGGCCATCCGGCAATGACGATGGATCCGCTTTTCTAAATACGTATCGATGACTAATCAGGAGGGAAAATTTTATGGCACTGACAGGAATGCAGATTTATAAGAACCTACCCAAAACAAACTGTAAAGATTGCGGGCTTCCAACCTGTATGGCGTTTGCAATGCAGGTTGCAGCCAAACAGCGGCCACTGACCGATTGTCCGCATATATCGGACGATGCCGCGGGGGCACTATCGGAAGCGTCCGCGCCACCGATGAAACTGGTAAAAATAGGGCCGGAAGGAAACCGGGTTGAACTGGGTCAGGAAACGGTCATGTTCCGACATGAGGAAAAATTCCACCGTTCCGCCGGCATCGCCGTAAAGATTCCGGGAGGCTCAAGTGACGATGAAGCGGTAAAACTGGCGGAGAAAATAAATTCGAGCGTTTTCGAGCGGGTCGGAGACCAACTAAAAGTAGCATTTGCCGCGGTAGACATCGAAACGGCGAGCGATCCCGCCGGCCGGGCAAAAGCGGTTGCGGACAAATCCGCGGTCCCGCTGATTCTTATAGGCGCAACCGCGGACAAAATGAAGAAGGCGGCGGATGCAATCGCGGATAAACGGCCGCTCCTCTACTGCGCCGACGCCTCCAACATCGATGATTTTGCCGGTATCGCCGCGGAGAAGAAACTGCCCTTGGCAGTTAAAGGAAAAGATTTGGAAGAGTTGAGCGAATTAACGGCAAAGGCGAAGGGCAAAGGCGTCGAAGAGATGCTTCTTGCCTTTACCGGAGACGGCAGCAACACGGCGGAGACCGTCCGCAACTTGACCACCGCCAGACGGGCCGCACTCCGACAGCGGTACAAGGAGCTTGGATACCCGTCTATGGTCGACATCCAGGTCGACAGTCCGGAGAAGGAAACCGTGGTAGGCGGTATTTTTGCCGCGAAGTACGGCAGTATCGTGATGGTCGGCGGAAACGAACCGTGGGAACTGCTTCCCATCATGGTGACGGTCCAGGACGTCTACACCGATCCGCAGGTGCCGAACACCGTGGAAGCTAAACTGTATGAAATCGGAGAGGTGAATGAAAACTCACCGGTCCTCTTCACCACCAACTTTTCGCTGACATACTTCAGTGTGGCGGGCGAAGTGGAACGAAGTAAGGTCCCCACCTACATCAGTGTGGTGGATACGGAAGGCCTGGGAGTATTGAACGCCTACGCCGGTGATAAGATTTCCGCCGAAAAGGTCGTCAAAACCATCGACGCGCAAAACGTGAAAGAAAAAGTCAAACACAGTAAATTAATAATACCCGGTTTGCTTCCCATTTTCCGGGCGGAAATCGAAGATACATCCGACTGGACGGAAGTGATCATCGGGCCCGAAAACGCGCGAGAAATACCGGCTTTCTTAATCAACAATTGGAAATAGAATAGATGGCAGATTTTAACGTCACATTCCAACCCCAAGGCATCACCGTGACCGTTCACGAAGGGGCCTCCATCCTCGACGCGGCCACAAAAGCCGGCATCAGCATAGACAACATCTGCGGCGGCGACGGTATTTGCGGTCGATGCAAGATGATCGTCAAAAAAGGTGACGTTACCGGATCGATTTCGGGAAAACTTACCAGGGAGGAGATAAAATCGGGGTACGTGCTGGCCTGTCAGACCTTTACCCGAAGTCATTTGGAGGTGGAAATACCGCCCGAAACGATGGCCAGGGGAAAGGTGGAGGCCAACCTCGAAGCGGACCGATTCAAAGATCTGCCCAGGCTGGTCGAACTTCGTGAAGGAGTCGCGGTTGATCCTCTGGTAATGAAATTGTACATGGAGTTGTCTCTGCCGACACTCGCAAACAACGACGCCGATCATCAGAGAGTATGCAGCGCCATTCGCAAACAGGTCGATATTCGCGGACTTCAGATGGGGCTCAAGATAATCCAAAGTCTTCCTCATATTTTGCGGGAAAACGATTTTAAAGTTACCGCGACAGTCGGACTGCGTCGGGACGTGGCCGAAGTAATGTATCTCGAAGGAGGTAATACTCAGGAAAGAAACTATATTGTCGTTATCGATATCGGGACAACGACCATCGTAGCGCATCTGGTCAATGCTAATACGGGAGTGACTATTGACGCGGAGGCGTGTTTCAACTCCCAAGGTGCCTACGGACGAGAGGTGACCTCCCGCATCATGACCGCCGAGCGTCGGGGAATTGACGATTTACAGAAGGTCCTGGTCGAAGACATAAACAACCTGATTAATCAACTCTCCCAAGACAACGCTATTAACCTTAAGGACATTACGGCGATAGTATACGCGGGAAACACGGCCATCAACCACTTCCTGCTGGGACTCCCTCCGGAGAACATACGACGAAAACCGTATGTCGCCGCCACGTTGGCCCCTCCGCCCCTGCGGGCGGCCGAAATCGGCATCCAGATAAATCCGAGGGGGTTGCTCTACTCCCTCCCGGGTATCGGCGGCTGGGCCGGAAGCGATCTGACCGCCGGAATATTGGCCACCGGGATCCACGAAAGCGAAGAGTTATCCCTCTTGGTAGACATCGGGACCAACGGCGAAATCGTCATCGGAAACCGGGATTGGCTTATCGGCACCTCCGCCTCGGTAGGACCCGCTCTGGAAGTGGCCAGTGAAGAGTGCGGGATGAGGGCCGAACACGGCGCATAGAAAAAGTGTTCGCGGACGGGGGACACATCCGCTATGTCACCATCGGAGAGTCGGCACCGAGAGGCATCTGTGGATCGGGAATTATCGATCTGGTAAGCGTCCTTTTAAACGAAGAGGTGATAAACCGGTCCGGTGTATTTATCGACGGAAGCAGCGATAAGCTGCAAACTGTGGAGGGAATAAAACGGTTTGTGTTGGCCGATAAGGACCAAAGCGAGATCAATCGGCCTATTTTCGTAACGGAATCGGATATCGAGAACATAATCACAGCGAAGGCGGCGATTTTCGCCGCGATAAAGATTCTCCTGGAACGAGTGGATCTCTCCTTCTACGACATCCAACACTTCTACATCGCCGGCGCGTTCGGCAATTACATCGACATCAATCACGCCATCAACATCGGTCTTGTCCCAAATATACCCAACGAGAGAATTCATTTTGTAGGGAACACTTCGATCAAAGGAGCAAAGGCTGTCGCGCTCTATAAGAAAGAGTTCGATACGGCCGAGCAGATCATGGAGATGACCACCTACTATGATTTGATGGGAGCGGACGATTATGTGGATGAGTTTATGAAAGCCCTTTTCCTCCCCCATACCGATATTGAAATGTTTTGGAGAACAACATGAGCAGTACAAGGAACAACGGAAGCATCGCGGTCGCGGGTAAAGGCGGGACGGGAAAATCAACCATCGCCGCCCTTCTCATCAGCAGGTTGGTCGCCCGAAATGAGACACCGGTCTTAGCGATCGACGCGGACCCCGACTGCAATTTAGGCAGTCTTTTAGGAATAGAAGCACAAGAAACCATCGGGGATTTGAGAGAGGAGATATTAAGAGAGATAAAAAACTTTCCCGCCGGAATGGATAAAAACAGCTACGTAAAAGCCGGACTGCACCGGATAATCGAAGAGGCGCATGGATTCGATATCGTTACCATGGGCCGTGGAGAAGGAGCGGGCTGTTACTGCGCTCTCAACTCCATCATTCGTAAATTCTCGGATGATCTCTCCCCCTCGTACAGGTGGGTGGTCTTCGACAATGAAGCGGGACTGGAGCATCTGAGCAGGAGGACGACGCAAAACGTAGACGGCCTTCTGGTCATTGTCAGTGACAACCCTCTCTCGATCCATTCTGCAAAAAAAATAATCGAAATTACCGAAGATATGGAAACTCGGGTCAAGGACACGTTCATCGTTACCAACATGATCTCTCCTGACCGACTGGATAAAATCCATGAACGGTTGAAACCGTTTGATACGGAAATTCTATGTGATCTTCCATTTGATGAACAATTGGAAGAGACCATTTATCAGGGGAAATCGGTCGCTACTTTGACGGATTCTCCGCTTATCAATCTCATTGAACACATTGTAGACAGAATAGGAGGCAAAAATGGCACTACCTGATGTAAAAGAGAAATGGACTTCAAAAATAAATGAAGTAACAATCGGCGCAACCAACGACCGGGGCGGCACTCGAGGGAAAACGGTGACAGTCGGAGGACAATCGACACTGCCCTTTCTTACCTTCGAAGGAGAGCTTCCCTATCCTCCCGTGATCGCGGGATACGTGGCCGATACTCCACCCGACTGGCCCGACATGCTGAAAAACGCAATCGGAGACGAGGTAAACAACCCCACGGAATGGGCGCAGAAGGCAGTTGAGGAGTTTGGGGTGGACCTCATCAGCATAAAGATGATCGGGGCAGACCCCGCAGGGAAGGACGCGTCTCCCGAGCAGTGCGGCAAAGTAATTGAAGATGTGTTAAAAACCGTCGATGTTCCCCTGATCATCTGGGGATGCGGCGATGATGAGAAAGACAACCACATCCTCCCCGAGTGTTCTCAGGCCGCCAAGGGGGAGAACTGCCTTATCGGATCGGCAAAGGAAACCAATTACATGACGGTATTGGCCCTCTGTAAGGCGGACAAGCACAAGATAATATCGGAAGCCCCTGTCGATATCAACATCGGTAAACAGGTCAACATTCTTCTTCAAGACGGCGGGTTCGATCTGAAGGATGTGGTAATGTTTCAAACCACGGCCGCGTTAGGGTACGGTTTCGACTACGTCTACACGATTTTAGAGCGCGCGAGAATTGCCGGCTTAAAAGGTGATAATCTGATGAGCATGCCGCAGCTCTGCGATGTCGGAGGCGAGGTATGGAGGATCAAAGAGGCCACCGTCGATGAGGACATTTTACCCGGATGGGGAAAACTGGAAAAGCGGGGACCGATGTGGGAAGCAACATGCGCCAACGTCTATCTGCAAGCGGGTGCCGACATCCTGGTTATGGCCCATCCGGAGGCCATTACAATTACCAGAGAAACGATGGACGGATTACTGAAATAGATCAATGTAAAAAGGAGTATTAAAAATGATATTTATCGGTGAAAGGATCAATGCCGGCTTCAAAGACATTAAAGAAGCCATTGTAAACAAAAACGGTGACGCTATCAAAGAGTGGGCCAGAAAACAGGCCGACGCGAAAGCGACCTATCTCGACGTCAATTTGGGGACCGCATCCAATAAGGTGGAAGATTTGGTCTGGATGATTGAGCAGGTGCAGGAAGAGGTCGATCTGCCGATTTCAATCGATAACAACAAACCGGCAATGCTTCGGGAAGCTATTCCCGCCTGCAAGAAGCCGCCCCTGATAAACTCGGTCACGGCGGTTGACGAGCAGATGGACCTGCTTTTTCCCATCGTCAAAGAGCACGGCGCGTCGATTATCGGTTTGGTTATGGATGAAAGCGGAAGTCCGAAAAGCGCCGACAAGCGAGTTGAAAACGCGGGGAAAATAGTGGCTAAGATGATGGAATATGAGATATCGCCGGAACAACTCTTCCTGGATCCTATCGTTATGCCGCTGAAATTTATGCAGGACCAAGCAAAAGAAATCTTGGCCGGAGCTTCACAATTTAAATTATTTTCAGATCCTCCTTGCCATATAGTGTGCGGTCTTAGTAATATTTCTAATGGAGCAAAACATAAAAAGCTCATCAACAGGACGTTCGCGGTCATGATGGTCGCGAACGGAATGGATGCCGTTATTCTGGATGTCACGGATAAGGAGATGATGGACGCGATTTTAACTGCTGAAATAATCATGGACAAATCCATCTATGCCGATTCATATCTGCAGGCATTTCGAAGACAATAACGAGCTATTATCACGCGCAACGTGAAGGAGGAACCATGAAAGTTTCGATTGATCAAGATCTATGCACAGGATGCGGTCTTTGTTCCGACAGCGTTCCTGAGGTGTTTGAAATGGGCGATGAGACAGCACATGTTATAAAACCTAACGTGCCGTCGGGAATGGAAGATGATGTTCAATCAGCAGCCGATGATTGTCCGGTAGAGGCAATTATCGTAGAATAGAAAAGCGTATCGGCTTAAGCCGATACACAAGAACGTATAATGGGGCTCCGTCCGCGGCCGCTATCATACCCGGCCTGCGGACGCGAGCTTTTTTTTATTTTTCTACCAGGACATAGACGCCCCAATCACTCGGTTCCAACCGAAGATAACGAACATTGCTCTCTTCGGCCGCAGTGGGCCCGCCGCTGTTTTGGCGAAGTCCCGCCGAATACTCTCTACCGCTTATAATGTCGGTATAATGGTCCGGTAATGCCCGGTCAACAAAACGAAGCGTAGTCGGTTCGGTATAATCCTCGGTGTAGGCGAAGATCATCCGCTTTCCGTTGCTCGAACCGGTCCTTACGTGGGCAAACCGATTTGTGTTGTTTCCGGAGTACTCGATATCTATCGAAGGTTGGACCCCGGCTTCCTCGCATAAAGTGAGAAGCATATTCTCAAATTCGGACGCCAACCCTTCTCCTTCTATGCCCACGATCCCCTCTTCACGGACATCGCCCTCTTTGCCTGTCGGGTTTTTAAGCGACAGCTGATAGTACGACTGTCCGAAATACGAACCTAATCCGATTATCCGGCCGTTTCCAACTTTTTTATCAACAACCAATTGTTCTCCGCCCCCATCGGTTGCAAAACGGGTAGTCCACTGTCCTGCACCTACCGTGAAAGTGCGCCCGGCAACGGAGATCCTTACCGTATTGCTTTGAAGCGTACGCCTGCCCGCCTCATTGATGCCGCCCACTTTATCAAGAAACCGTTCATTCGGATACTTATAGATACCGTTCTCACCAAAAGCACCGAACTCCGATTCTACGACAAGAATTCCGCCACCCTGCACGAAACGCTCCAAAGCTTGTTCCGCTTCATCGGTAAGGACTAAAACGCGAGGCATAAACAGTAACGACACATTATCCAGCTCTGCAAGGTGGCGCTCCTCTACGACCTGATAGGGCATGTTTCGCTTGAGACAGGCCCGGGTATACCCCATGAGCGATTCCATCGGTGTGACGGCATCTCCCATTTCCGACCAGTGATGGTAGTAGGAGAGCGGACTGAACCAGATGCCGACCGCAGCGGTATCTTTTTTGTAGCAGTCGAGGAGTTGTTCGTGCTGCCGCAGAAGTGCCCCCGTTTTGCGGAGGGCCGCTATCCGTTCGTCCGCCTTTCCGTCGGCGCCGGAGATGCCGAAACCGCCCGATTCACGTCCGAACACCTCATCCCGCCAGCACCAGAAGAGGACTGTTTTCGCACCGGTGCCAATGCCTCCCCACACCCAGCGCTGCTGGGCGGCCGCCGGTACCGGTTTCTGTTGAATGAACGCCGTGGCGGACCTCCCCCCCTGCAGTTCACTCAACCAGATGGCCTTTCCGTTGGAGGCGGAACGGATAAACTCGATCCTGCTCAAGAAATCGTAATCGTCTATATTCTCCCAAATGGGAAAACTGGAACAGCCGATACCGTCGATCTTCTCGGAGAAGACCCAGTCATTTCCGCGGTGGAGCGCTGTACTCGGTTCGGACGGGTTATAGTAGGAATCGACCCCGTGCAGCGGTGTCGGTTTTGCCCCGTGTACGGTGACCGGTCGGTTCGGATCGATCTCTTTCACAACATCGTACCGTTTAACGGCAAAATCGTTCGAACGCCAGGTAATGAAATCCTGAAACGCCATCATCTCGGTATACGGTCTTCCAGGCACTTTGCCCGGCATCACATGGTCCCAGGTCCGGTATTTCCGGTGCCACGCCCGGTTCAAACCGTCCAGGCCGCCGTATTTCTCATCCAGCCAGGCACGGAACCGCTTCAACGTATGGGGGCAGTAACAGACCAGTCCGTCCGACTGTACGTTCCACCGCAGTTCGTTCCACACGTCCCATCCTACGAGACTCCTGGAAGACTTATACCTCTCGGCAGTCGTTTTGAGGAAAAGCGCTATCCGGTCCCACACTCCTGGATTGTCGATACATCCTCCGGGTGTTATCCCGAAATGGCACTCTCTTCTGTGGGATGATATTACCTTCTTTCCTTCGTTGGTGATCATCTCACTTTCGGGAACCTCTTCATGAATCCAGTACGGCTGCACCGCCGCTATCGTGGACAGCACCAGCTGCAGATCGTGTTTTTCTGCCGTCTCCACAAGGCGGTCGTATTCGTCGTATTCGAAGGTGTCCGGTCTCGGCTCGACCCATCCCCAGACGACCCAGAGCTGGACCGTATTCAAACCGGCTTCCTTCATTGCTTTCATATCACCGTCCCAATAGGTATCCAGAGGAAACGGCGCTCTGTAATATTGACTTCCTAATGTTATCATAGTGAGTACTCCTTTCGGCACTGAAACGGACCGTCTTGCGCGGAAGTGATGCTCACAGGTCCTCATTGTACCGTTGTATTTTTTATGGCCCCCATTGTGTAGGATAGATTGATTTCCCGCAAGGGTTATGCGGTACTGAAAATTAAAATCTATAATTCATCATTACTTTATGTTTTATTTTTTCTGTGGGTATACTTGGAGACATTCAGAAGGCATATGAAGAAGACAGAGTATTAGATACCAGCCATGCCAAGAATGAGATGGAAAATGAAGATTTTGGTATCATCTATGAAAAAGAAGTTTTCAAAGCTATTGGTTCAGGGGAATTAATTGAAGACTATCCAAATGATAAACCTTATCCGAGTTGTTTAATCTTTGGTAGAACAATAAATGAAAGGCCATTGCATGTTGTCTGTGCATATGCTCGAAAAGAAGGAATTGTCTTTGTCGTTACCGCTTATCACCCTGATCCCGATTTATGAATAGATTTCAGGAAGAGGAGAAAATAATGGAATGCGCGATTTGTCATGGAAAAGAAATTAAACCTAGAGAAGTAAAGGAAGAAATTCAAAGAAATCGGGAAAGTACTGGAACTTATTTAAATATAGTTTTCCGCAAAAGTACGGCGCCCCTGGAACCAGGACGGTACCAGGGGCGCTTTGTCCTTTAAAGATACCGAAAGCGGGTGATGCTGACCGCCGGGAAAACAAATCGGTGAAAGCCGGAAAATTTAAATCGGTGTTGACATCTACATCCCCAGGGGTGTTAAAGTCGTACTCAATTCCCTCTAATGGGCCGTACCTTTGCCAAAAAGAGGGAAAAATATCAACTCACTTTGCTCTTCGCAAGATAATGCTGATCCATGGCCTGACGGAGATATGTTTTAATAACCG
>CAZJBZ010000062.1:0-16065 GCA_964543975.1 uncultured Spirochaetales bacterium | reverse complement strand
GGTACCCGTAACCTAAAATGTGGATGTTACTCCCACTCTTCGGATCACAGGTCGAGATTTCGATGCCCGGTATAATCGTGATACCTCTCCAAAACCCGCTTGCCACGGCTTGAGTGGTCCCTTCCGTCGTATCGTGATCGGTAATCGAAAGCGAAGTCAGCTGTTTTTCAGATGCACACGCCGCTACTTCTTCAACCGTCATGGAACCGTCCGAGTATTCGGTGTGAACATGCAGATCAATCTTCATAAGAAGTTTCGATAACCCCCTCCTCCATATGATAAATTCTGTCGCATAACCCCTCCATGAACGACAGATCGTGAAAAATACCGAGCATCGTTGTTCCCTTTTCTTTTAATAAGCTGATCAAATCCCGTACTTTATTCTTGGTATGAGAATCGAGACTGGCCGTCGGTTCATCGAGCAAAAGAAGCCGTGGCTCCTTGACCATCGCCCTTGCGGTATTGAGACGGAGTTTTTCTCCTCCCGAAAAAGTCGTCGGATAGCTGTCCCACAGTAGCGGGGGAAGTTCGAAATGGCTTAGAATCTGTTCCGCCTTCTGTCGTGCGGTCGTTTCACTCTCCCCCATCTCCAATACCGCCTTCTCCACTACGGAGCGGGCGGAAGTCCGAGGAATAACATCAAGAAATTGGCTGACGAACCCGATCTCATACCGGCGAAGGAAGATCACACGCCGTTCGGAGAGTGTACACATATCGACCGTTCCGAATGACTTACTGTCATAAAAAATCATTCCGGATTGAGGAAGATAACTTCGGTATATCAATTTTAGAATGGTCGATTTTCCGGAGCCGCTTTTACCGGTAATGCCGACAAACTCACCCGGGTATACCGAAATCGACACCCGACGGCAAGCAGTGATGTGGCGATCGACATCAAAAATGTCGAAAGCCTTCGACACATTATCGATAGACAGAATAGGGGCTTTCACACACGGCTCCTATAGGTCATGGTCATACTTTCCACACCCGCAATAAACGCTCTGTTTACGGAGGGAAACCCGTCTTCAAGCAGCTTAATGATAAGAATGTCGGCTTGTTTGCCCGGGTCCAACGATCCGGAAACGGTATCGGTCCTTACCGCTTTTGCAGGGTTAAGAGTGACCAATCGAAAAAGGTCGGGTAGTGGTTGATTGTACCTTTTATGCAGGGTAAAAACGGCATGCAGCAGTGAGGAGGGGTAGTAATCGCTGCAGAGAATGTCTATTGCACCGGCCCGGACCGCCTCCGCGGCAGAGAGATTGCCCGTATGGCTGCCTCCGAGAAGAACATTCGGTGCACCGGCCACGGTATGAAAGTTCATTTCGCGCGCCTTAACGGCAGTTTCCATAGTAACGGGGAACTCACTGATCTCTACACCTAACTCTCGGTTCAGCTCTAATTTTTCGAAAGAATCATCATCATGGCTTGCAACCGCGATTCCGACATTTTTTGCCGCAAAAGAGAGTTCTGAAAGAGCGGAAGCAGTCAATTTCTCCTTTGTTCGACTCAGCTCAATCATCGTATCGATCTCGCTATCCGAAACGTTTCGAAACCCTTTAATCGCCTTTCGATACTCGGTAAAGTTCGAGTACTGGCCCTGCCCGGGGGAATGGTCCATGAAGGAAAGCAGATGGACCTTTTTTTCGTTGATATACCGTTTGACCTCATCCACCCGGTCGATGCAGTCTATTTCAAGGCGGGCGTGAAAACGGTGATGGATCAGGTGTTTATTTCGACGAGCGGCATTGACCAGTTCGACAAACTTGCGGGTGTTTTCCGGTTTCCGAATCTCTTTATCGGGAAAAACCGATGAATGATAAAAGGCTAGGCTATGATACGTTGTTGTAATGCCGTGCGACAACAGTTCCCGCTCCAATTCTCTTACGGCTACGGTAAAATCTATCAGACTGCCGGGACGAGGGGCCGCCATATGCTCGATATAATCGGAATGAATATCGATAAACCCCGGCGTGACCATACCTCCCTCGGCATCGATCACCTCAACAGGACCGCTTATAAACGGCTCGGGCAACCTCGATCCCATGGGAAGGAGGGCAAAGATAGTACTCCCTTTAATCAGAAGCTGATGGTCGGGATAGAGGCGATGGGGACCGATGACTGTACCGTTAATGATCCGTTTCATAGCAGTGAATGTACCAGTTCCTGTGTGTAGGGATGTTGTGGATCTTCGAGTATTTGGTCGGTCAATCCCCGTTCAATTATCTTTCCTCCCAACATGACCAGTGTACGGTCCGCCAGCATACGGACAACCGAAAGATCGTGCGAAACCAGAAGCATGCTGACATCAAACTCTCTCCGGATCTCTTTTATCAGGTCTAACACCCGGGCCTGAACGGAAAGGTCCAATCCTGTTGTAACTTCATCCAGATAAAGGAGGGGCGGATTATTGGAGAGTGCCTTGGCAATTTGAACGCGCTGCTGCATTCCTCCTGAAAAAATCGCAGGGAGCTCCTTTATTCGGTTCTCCGGTATTCTCACATGCGACAAGAGAGATTCCGCCCTGAGCCTCATGGAACCGACATGTCGATGCCCCGCGGCAATCAATTTATCTGCGATATTGGAAAGACTGGAAAAGTTCATCCGCAATCCTTCGATCGGATTTTGATAGACCATTCCCAGAAAATTGTTCCTGATTTCCCGCTGGACCTGCCGAGAGGCGGTAAAAAGGTTTTTCTCTCCATATTGGCTCGAAGGCAGATAATATTCTCCCTCTTCCACGATCTGATCAAAGTTGAGACAACGCATCAATGTCGATTTTCCGCTGCCGCTCTCTCCCACGATACCCACAATCTCGCGATGATAGAGATCGATAGTCACATCGTGGAGGGCATATACAGTCCCGCAACGGGTGCAATAATTTTTTTCCAGCCCCCCTTCTCGCAAATTCTCGCACCATAAACAACCGGGACCGAATTGCTTCCGTAAATGTCGCAGGGTCAGTACTCGTGTTTCATGGTCCTGAGCCGTTACCATCGTTACCTTTTCTCCCCGCAGTAACTGGTATCATTGCATTGGTGATACGTTTCGCCGGTCTCTTCATCGATCAGCTCATCCATAAAAACATTCAGTTTGCCGCACACTCTGCACACTACGTTTGAAAAATCCTCTCTTTCAAACGGAACATCCTCAAAGCCCAAACTCTTCACCTTTGAAAAGGCAGGCACCGCGTAAATCTTTTTTTCACGCCCCGCGCCTAAGAGCACCAGCGCCTCACCATTGTGTAGTTTCGGATTGTCGAATTTCGGGATAGGACTCGGCGCCATAACGTATCGCTCTTCAACTTCCACAGGATGGTCGCTGCCTGTTGTCATCTTGCCGTGTCTCATGATCTCTTCGAACAGCCAAAGATAGGCGCCACTGTACTCTTTTTCCGCGTGCAGCATTTTCGTCTTCCGTTCCGACGGCTCATACACCCGCAGCGGTTCCGGCAGAGGGACCTGCAGTACCAAAATCTGTTTTCGGTTCAACGGCTTTTCCGGAATTCTGTGGCGGGACTGGATAATGGTCGCCTCTGCAGCGTCTTCGGTCATCTCTATCTCGTCGGTAGTTGCCGTAATCAACTTTTTGATGTTCACCGCGTTTACAGAATCGTCGGCACCCTGATCGATGACTTTGATCACATCACCCTTCCCGATAAGAGAGAAGGTAAGCTGTAATCCGCCGGTCCCCCATCCGCGCGCAATCGGCATCTCCCGACTTGCAAAGGGTACTTGATATCCGGGGATGGCAATCGCTTTCAGCGTGGCCCGTCGGATGACCCGTTTCGATCCTTCATCAAAAAAGGCGAAACGGTGTTTCCGTTTCATTCCGGACCTCCTTGCTTTACCTTGCGTAAACTGTCCAATTTCGCCTGGAAAGTGACGTAGTGGGGGAGTTTGAGATGAGAGATAAAGCCGGTTGCCTCCACCGAATCGATGTGTAAAAGAACAAACTCTTCATCGTGGGTTGGATATTCTAAGTTACCCGTTTCCAGATTATGATCGAGCAGGCCCATTGCGATTGCTTTCGTTTCGTTCCTGCCGAAACAGATGCCATATCCTATCTCGAACTCGATCTCATATCGGCCCTCACCTAAGGGGATACTCACGGGAATGAGCGTCTCCACCTCACTGATCAAAATATCTCCAAGATAGTACGAATCATCTCCGTCATATAGGCCGGCGATCTGTTCCGTGGTGGTCGACGCCACAAAGGTCCCCTCAGGACCGGCGACCAGAAGAGGAAGTCTGCCGGTCCGCAGTTCGCCTACCGTAGGATGAAGCGATCCTCCACCGAACCCACGCAGAGAAGCGTATCCTAAAGCAGTCACCGCTCCTGTTTGTCCTCGGGTCAGGATCTGCAGACGTTCCGAACGGCTCGTCGGAAAGGTGATGGAAGCGGTAGTCACATCTTTCGGGGGAGTATTGTCTATCGGCATCTCTTTCACAAGTCCCTGGTCTCGTAAATAATCGATAACTTTTGGGAACTGTTTTAGAGAAGCAGGATTCGACTTTTTGCTGCTATACTCTTCAATCCACCGGACAATCTCTCCAGCGTGCTCCTCCAAGAGGTCAAAATCGAGAAGACGGTGAGTATAATCGGTTGAAGCGCCCAAAATCTGACCACCCGGAATATCTTTGAACGCTGCCGAAATCCGGCGCTCAATCCGCATTGTTTTCGTGTTTAGTTCAGTAGTGTAATATAGCCGGGGAACGGTGGAACGGTATGCGCGAAGAATAAAGACAGCTTCTTCCGGACTTCCTTCAGCCTGTTTTATCGCCAATGCGGCAAGCTCCGGACAATAAAGGCTCGCTTCCGACATTACCTGGGAAATAAGCGAGGACATTCCCGCCAGCAGGTCGCCGATAGAAGGACTTCTCTCCTGCTTCAATCGCAAATATTTCAGGCGATCGATTGAGGCGTCGATCGCTTCTCTTCCTCCCCGAACGGCCACATAAGCCATCAGTTGAACTCCTCGCTCGAGACTACTTCTACTTTGGTTGAACGGGGAATGGCACAAACGTTGTAGTCGTCATCATAGAGGACAAGTTCAATTCCTAACGGAAACTCGTTACACTTTTCGTTGCGGGGTTCTACCCACCAAAAATCATCATGATAAAACGGAACGGCTTCATCCGCGGAAGCTCCTTTTGAGGACGGAATACACGCTAAAAGCTTTTCCCTTTCTATACCCGGTCCTGTGAGTCGCAGTGCTCTTTCCCAACCCCTCTTGACCGTTCCAATTTCACGAGGCACCCTCGGCAGGTTGATGAGTACACTCGCGCCAGTGTGGGGATCAATTGCGGTGCCTCGATTTGCCTTTCCAATTATTTTTGTTATATCCGTATGATCATGAGAAAAAGAACTCGAGAAACCGAAGGATGGTGCACGCGGAAAAAAGAGAAAATCAGCAGCGTCGGATTTTTCAAAGCGTATCGAAGTCATTTGCCCCAGTAATGAATGCTCATTTTCATCAGTTTCATGGAAATAGGCGGTTACCTCGGCGTCTAAAAGGATAAGCGCCAACAATAGAGTCGAGTCGTCAAGTTCGGTTTGCAGATCACTCACCCTCTTTTGAGGCAGCAAGGTGACCATTGTGCCGGGAAAGGAAAACGCCGTTACCAGTTGACGATACGCTTTCTGTATGTCATGGATTGTGTCGATCATCAGATGTAATCCTCCTCCTGCATGGAGGCAAAATTGACTTTCGTCTCGAGAATTTTACCGTTCTCTTCCTCTTCTCTTTCAACAATTTCTTTCCAAGCGGTGATCAACCGTTCCTCCCACCTTTCGGATTCAGGCAATCTTCCGTTGCACGCCGCGTCGATGACCGCCAGGTCGGCTGCCAGCCGGCTATTGTTACCGCAGACAAGTCCTAAACCGGAGTGACCATTTATTCGCACCTTTGCTTCGGTTATCAGTATTTCCCCCAAATAAAAAAGTGTGTTGCGTGCCTGTTCCCTCAGTTTAATCATGGTCAGCCCCTCCTGAGGAGGCTTTACCTCCACAACCGGATAACGGAGTCGAATCTCTTCCGCTAAATCCGAAGCAAGCCCGCTACGGTCTTTTATCAGTAGCTCAGTTCTCTTTTTCCGATTCATCATGTCTACCTAACATTGAGTAAATCTAACATGGCGCCATGTAAACGTTTATTAATTGTTGATTAGATTTAGGTATCAGAATGATTAGGTTACGCTTAACTGATCAAAAAATCCGACCGCCCACCGCATAAAACCCTGTCACTTCCTAAAGAATTGAGTTATGCGGAACCTTTTACCTTGATTTACACGATATACCTGAAACGGTCACTTCTGTAGACGATCTTATTATGCTGGATAACTTCCGTACCCCAGGCCGTTGTCGTATATTCCAGGGATACAAGAGGGACCAGATATGGACAACCTAATCGATCCTGTTCGGATAACGTGGGAAGGGTAACATTCATTGCGGTGTTGACGGAATCGAAATTGGTGTAACCGTGATCAGAAAAAAAGGAATACATGCTGCTAATTTCGCTCCCCATCTCCTCCACAGCAGGAAACAATCGTTCACGAAGAAATGAAGTATGAATTGCGATTGGTTCGTTGTAAACAATTCTCATCAAGGCAACCGAATAAACTGTTTCTTCCATTTCCGCGCCCAGTGTTTCCCACAACTCACTCTCAAATGATATAGGTTCGGCACCCAGATTATGTGTTACTAAATCAACTCCCATCGCTTTCAGTTTTTCTGTAAAACCGATATCACTGCGAAGATCCAGATGAACATGCTGTTTCCGTTGTGACAGAAAACGGCCTTTACCCCGGTGGGTTCGTATGTAGCCGCGCTCCTCCAATTGATTGTAGGCCTTACGGACTATTAACCGAGAAACATTGAACCTTCTGCTGAGAGCGTGTTCCGAGGGGAGGAGCTCACCGGTAGTAAATACCCCTTTTCCGATTTTATCGAGTAAATCGTCTACTATAACCTCTTCCATACTATATAATGGAAATAAGAGCTTGTTATTGTATGATTAAAATTATATGAAAAATAGGTGAGTCAACACCGGAAGAAACCCCTTACGGCAAAGCCTAACTGTGACCACCACCAGATGTGGTGGCTTTTGCTTTAGTCAATCGATAACCGACGGTCCCGTCATTTTTATCGTGATTCAAGTAAGAGGACCGCTTCAATCAATTGTTCGTCCCTGTCGGGTTTTTCCTTCGAATCTACCACTGTAACATCGGGAACTAACCCTTTCCCTTCTACCGAATAGCCGCAGGGGCTAAGCCACCTGCCGGTTGTCAGATGAGCAGCAAAATGATCATCCGTACGAATCCACGTTTGGGTGGTCCCCTTTCCAAACGTAGTTTGTCCGACCAACGGTACTCTTCGGTTGTCCCTCAACGCCGCGGCTGCAATTTCAGATAATGAGGCAGTCCGATTATTGACCAAAACTACGATCGGATAGGAAATGAGCCTGCTTCGCCGTGTAACGGAATTACGGATATGTTGTGTCCACGACCTCATTCCCATGAGGGACTCAAAACGGACTAACGTCTCTCCCGGGAGAAAAAAATCTCCTAAAAGCGAAATACAAGAGTTGTCACCCCCTCCGTTGTCCCGAAGGTCTAAAACAATCCTACCTACGGAGTCACTGGCACGAACGGCCGCAATCATTTCCGACCACTCTTCCTTTGTACGATCACCCAAAAAAGAGTGGACTTTTATCCAGGCTATCGCTCCCTCCGGATCATCCTTCCAAAACAACCGGTTCGGTCTAAGGAATGATGAACAGAGTGAACCGATGCGCAATTCGACCGTAGTAATCGTATACGCGTGTTGGTGAAGAGTAAGCGTACGCAAACCCTTTTCGGGATTCTCAACCACCACCTTCAAACCGTCCCCCCGCAGAAGCGACAACGCCTGCCAAGAATTAGAGCGCGAAACATTCTCTCCACAAATTCTCAAAACCTTATCTCCGGGAACGATACCCGCTTCCTCCGAAGGAGATCCCGGGAGCACCGAAACAACCACTGTTCGATCAAACTCATCTTCTCCTAAGATCAACCCCATATCGGAAGTCTCGGTTTTAGCGGATGAACTGCCGTCCTCTCGGTTATCGATGTGGAGAATCGAAGCGTAAGGATCGTCTAGAGATGACACAATACCTTGTAACACTGCCTTTTCGATATCTTCCTGTGAAACAGTCATTTTATAGAGACGGTTGGAGCTAATCGTATCGAGTAATTTTTGAATGGCCGAGGATCGAGATAGATCGAAAGGGTCACCTTCGGTTTCCTCGGTGGGCACCTCCTCTTTAACGGAAGAAGTCTGTGCATAGACGAGATCGAGGCTCACCAATGAGACAAGGAGGAAGATTAGGAATGATACCACTTTGCCATTCATTCCGACAGTCACAGTAAAGCGCCTTACTATAAGTATACTATGATTGTACAGAATTGTCAGAAAAGTGTTAAGATGCTAACACAATTTTAACATCACACCCCTCCGAAAACAAGGCTCACTTTCGAGCTTCCGAAACCGAAAGCGTTAGAAACCGCCGCCTTCACCGACTTTTCTTGTGCCTGTTTCGGGACCAGGTTCAGGTGTTCGAAACCCGGCTCAATCGTTTCCAGATTGAGGGTCGGCGGGACAACTCCTCTGTTTATTGCACAGATAGAATAGATCGCCTCGATTGCCCCGGCCGCTCCGAGCGTGTGTCCGACTGCCGATTTTGTGGATGAGATGGCAATGTGCTGGTTTTTTCCGAATATGGCGTTCATGGCGTTCAGTTCGCCCTTATCGCCGACCGGTGTACTGGTGGCGTGCGCGTTGACGTAGTCGACGTCATCCGCCGTTATTTTTGCCTTTTTCAGCGCGATGTTCAGTGCTCTTTGCTCCCCCTTTCCTTCCGGATGGGTCGCCGTAATATGGTACGCGTCATTAATGGAGGCGTACCCCAACACTTCCGCGTAGATGGTTGCGCCTCTTGAGCGCGCGTGTTCGTACTCTTCCAAGACCAAAACGCCGGCACCTTCCGCCATGATAAATCCGTCCCTCTCGGTATCGAACGGTCGGGATGCTTCCCGAGGACGTTCGTTGTAGCGGGTGCTCACCGCTTTGGCCCGACAGAACCCCGCGATAGCAACAGGATGGATGGCCGCGTCCGCGCCCCCGGCAATCATTACATCGGCCTCTTCCAACTGAATGGCCCGAACACAGCTTGCAATGCCGTCCGCCCCGGTGGCGCAGGCGCTGACCACTCCGTAATTCGGGCCTTGAAAACCGTGTTTCAGTGCCACCTGAGCACCGGCAAGATTGATTATCAATGAGGGAATAAAAAAAGGAGAAATACCTTTTGCCCCTTTTTCCGCGAAATCCAACGCACCTTGGGTGACCGTAAAAAAGCCCCCCACCCCGGAACCGATAATAGCACCGGTCTGCTGTTTTTCCTCGTCCTCTTCGGGCTTCCACCCGGCGTCTTCCAGTGCTTCCTCCGTCGCGGCCATGGCGTAGAGGATAAAGGGATCGTTTCGGTCCCGCTCACGTCTGGTAAAGAGTTCGTTCTCGTTAAACTCACCGGGGGCCTCACCTCGGGGGACCTGTCCGGCTACCTTAGAATCAATTTCATCTACAGGAATTCGCTCTATTTTACTAATGCCGCTTTCTCCGGCGATTAACCGCTTCCAGTTGTTCTCAACGCCCATTCCCAAGGGCGATACCATTCCCATTCCTGTAACCACTACTCGTCTCACTTTTCTTCTCCTACCTGTGGATGATAAAACTGTACGTTATTAAATGGTTGCAATTCTGTAAACGGACCTATACTATCATGCTTTAGAAAAAAAAATCTACGGCGGATATCCACCGAACAGGGATCCCCCTCACAAACCTTCCATAACGAGGTACTATGACTCAAACCAAATATACATTCTGCAGGATATGCGAAGCCGCCTGCGGCCTTCGGGTTGAAGTTGAAAACAACAGAATCAAAACCATCAAGCCTAATAACGATCACGTCGCCGGCCGCGGCTTCGCCTGCATCAAAGGGCTGAGGTTTCACGAACTGGTCCATTCACCGGACCGGGTGAAAACCCCGCTTAAAAAAGTTGACAACCGGTTCATCCCCATCTCATGGAACCAGGCTCTTGATGAAATCGGCGGGAAAGTCCGAAGCCTCATCGATACCGACGGACCCGATTCAATAGCACTTTACGCCGGTAACGGCGCGGGATTCTGCCTGTTGCATACCATTTTCGCGCAAGGTTTCGTCAAGGCGATTGGAACAAAAAACGTCTTTTCCAGCGCTTCTCAAGATTGCAGCAATAAATTCGCGGTCGCGGAAAGGATGTACGGGTTTCCGCTCCTGCAGCCGGTACCCGATTTTGAAAAAAGCGAGCTGTTTATCATCATCGGAGCAAATCCGGTTGTTGCAAAATTCTCATTTAACGGAATACCGCATGTTGTCCGGCGGATGAAAAAGGCGGCAGCCGGCGGAACGAGGATCGTTTCAATCAATCCGCGCAGGACCGAAACAGTCCATACTGTAGGAGAGCACATCCCGATCAGACCCAATACCGATGTTTTTTTCCTCCTAAGTTTCGCAGCCGCGATCTTTGAACGACACGGTGAAGCGTTGGAACAAGACTCAAAAAATATGAAAAACGGTGAGAAGCTGCACGCTATCGCGGCACTCTGGACCCCGGAAAAGGCTGAAAAGGTGACCGGTATCCCCGCCTACACCATCCGTGAATTAGCGGATGCATTCGTTCAAGCCGACGGTGCTTCTCTCTACTGCTCCACCGGGATAAATCAAGCGAAAAACAACACTTTGAGTTTTTGGCTTATCGAAGCGATCAATGCGGTTACCGGAAATCTTGACAGGAGAGGAGGGACTTTGGTCGGCAAAGGGCTTATCGACTTTCCGAAACTCGCCTCCGGTACGGGAAATATCGGCACCCAAGACCGGTCCCGTATCGGCAATCTGCCCATGGTAATGGAACAGTTCCCCGGAGGGATCCTTGCAGATGAAATCCTTACCCCGGGAGGCGGGCAGGTAAAAGCGCTCTTTGTGACGGCGGGGAATCCCGCGTTGACGCTTCCCGATACGGCGAAAGTGGAAAAAGCCTTTCGAAAACTCGAGCTGATGGTCTGCATCGACATCTTTGCCGGTAAAACCGCCGAATTCGCCGATTATGTCCTTCCCGGCATCACTTTCATGGAACACCCCGACATCAACTATATCTTCCAGTCGATGATGGGTATCACCGGGCTGCCCCATCTAAGCTATTCCGATACAATTGTCACCCCCGGTCCATCTCAGAAGGAGGAGAGTTGGATTTTTGTCGAGCTTACCAGGGCAGCGGGGCTCGACTTTTTCGGTTCCCGATTTCTGCGGGTAGTCATAGAAGCGGAACGGTTACTCTCCCGGCTTCCGCTTTTCGGCAGGTTCTTGACGATGCGTTCGGAATTCATCTTCAAATGGATACTCCGCTTCTCCGGTGTTACAACCCTTCGGAAAATAAAAAAACGACCGAACGGTCTACTTCTCGATCCGCCGGCACCCGGTTCATTCCTCGGGAAAAGGGTCCTCACCGAAGACGGGAAAGTAGACCTTGCCCCGTCCGATTTTCTGCCGTTAGTAGAGAAACTTGAAGAGCACTACCGGGACGAATTGGAAAACAGCCACCGATTCAAACTGGTCAACAAGCGGGAGACGGTCACCCATAACTCATACTTCCAGAACGCCCCATCCTGCGTTAAAGGGAAAAGAAACACTAATTACCTCTACATGAATCCGCGGGACGCTTCCGAACTCGGCATGGTCGAAGGCGATCACGCGAAAATTTCCACAGCGAGAGGCAACGTTGTCCTCCCCGTCCGCGTTACCGATGAGCTGATGCCGAAAGTGGTTGCCTCTCCCTTCGGCTGGGGTCAGCAGAAGACACCCGGACTTTCAGTCGCTTCCAAGACAGGAGGAGCAAACGTCAACATCCTCACCTCTTCGGGACCGGAGAACGTGGATCCTATTTCCGGGATGGCCCATCTTACCGGCATTATCGTTGATATTGAAAAGTCGATGGAGGATTATAAATCACTGAATGAAACGGCATACCTCTTACGAAGCCCAAAAAATGCTAAAAGGCTTCAAGAATCTATTGATCGATGAAACCTATCTTTTCAGATAATGCCGAACATCGAATCGTCTATAAAATGAGATAACGGATTACCGCCTCCGTTATCAAATAGTGCGAAACAAATCCAAATACATGAGACACTTGCAAAAATCATCATTTTATCCGGACCACATATCCCTATTTTGAAAGAGGCTAACATAAATATAACAACACTCCTTCACATTCTGTTCACACTTTTCTTTTATATTATTTTCAACAATTCAAATGAGGAGGACAGAAATGACCGTCAAAAAAACCGAAAAATGGAACAAAACCAGTCTTTAGTTAGCGTACTCAAAAACGTCGAACCGGCGGTCCTATCCGAAAGGGAAGAGGACGGGACCCTTTTTATGCTCGAAATAGTGATTTTTGCAAGCGCCTCTCCGGGTTCTTCGAGGTGTGCTTGAAAAATTAAACAACTAGTTGTAGACCAGTTTTAATGAAAACAGTAGGTGCATTTGAAGCGAAGACACACTTATCTGAATTGCTAAAAACCGTCAGCGGTGGGGAAGAAATCATTATTACAAAACACGATATGCCGATTGCCCGGTTAAGTCCATATAAGCACAAGGTAAAAAAAAGTGATATTGCGGATATTATAGAAAAGATAAAAAAAGAAAAAAAACAGTATGGCCTTAAAGAGGCCACAATAAAGGAACTTATCGAGGAAGGTCGAGCATAACGGAAGAAATGCAGGAAACAAATAGAGAGTCGACATATCATTTTGTACTCGATTCCTTTAGCGACCCAAGACAAAGCCTTGCGAAAAGCGTGTAAAGAGACCGGAATACCTGTATTTTTAGTGTGAATCACTCTCCGTGCTCTATCGAAGGATAAGGCGGTGTGCGTGTCCCCTTGCCAAAAAACGAGTTCAGGTACCGACAGCTCTCGGTTTACAGAGATTTTCCTCCGAAGCGGCAGCCCTTCCGCACTTTGTACAGATAAAGCGGGGAGAGCCGACTAACACTGTATATTTTTTAAACTCATCCGCAGGAAAATCTTTCTTTACCAGCTTACACAGTTTTACTGCTTTCCCTTTTTTCTTACCCTTCTTCTCGCCCATACAGCCCCCCGGTTTAAAACTTAACACCCTCGTCGTTTAAGCACAGTAATATGTATCATGAAGAACTATGGAGATCGGAACAGTTGACCTAACAGCTCCTCGAGTTCATCGATATTGATCGGTTTTGCCAAATAGCCGTTCATCCCCTCATTGAGAAACCGCATCTTTTCATCCTGCAGCGCGTGCGCGGTCAACGCGACAATAGGAATATCTTTCGCGGCAGCTCCGGCGTCACCCCGACGAATTCTTTTGGTCGCCTCGATACCATCCATCACCGGCATCTGGACATCCATAAGCACAAGGTTGTACGTAGATAGTTCCAACTCCTGTATCACATCTCGTCCGTTCTCGACCGATACAACCCGGTGGCCCATCCTTGTTACCATTTTTTCAGTGACGATCCTGTTTATTCGATTATCCTCCGCCAGCAGGATGGACAAACTGAGAGAATCGGACTCGTTCGGGTCCGATGAAATAACCGAATACTCCGTCACACTGTCCGGTTCCGAAGTTTCCTTTAAAGGAAGGGAAAAAGAGAATGTGGAACCACGTCCCAGTCCGCTCTGAACCTCCACACACCCTCCCATCAATTCGACCAGCCGTTTTACTATTCCCAATCCGAGTCCGGTCCCTTGGTATTCTCTGGTATAAGAGCTGTCCACTTGGGTAAACGATTCAAAAATAGTGTCCAATTTATCTTCGGGTATGCCGATTCCGGTATCTTTAACTGAAAAAGTGACGACTGTCATGTTGGGTCGCGAATCTTTATCTTCATCGACAGGAACTGAAATCGCAGACGATTCGCCCCGGTCCACAATGATTTGGATGGCCCCCTCTTTGGTAAACTTCACAGCATTACCGATGAGATTGAAGAGTACTTGCCGAATCCGGCTCTCATCACCGACAAAAAACGTCGGCAGTTCTTCGTTAATCCGGTAATCGATGCTCAGACCCTTATTGTTCACCCTAGGTCTAAAGGTTTCGATACCGGCATGGATTAACCCTTTCAGAGAAAAGGGCTCCCTGTTTATTTCCAATCTGCCGGCTTCTATTTTGGTAATATCGAGAATATCGTTGATTATTTGCAGAAGCGTTCTTCCTGATTGAATAGCGGTTTCGATATAATCCATTTGTTCGGCAGTAAGGTCCTCCGAATGGAGAAGATCCAAAAACCCCAAAACGCCGTTCAGCGGGGTACGAATTTCATGGCTCATGTTCGCGATGAAGGCGCTCTTCGCTTGATTTGCGGCTTCCGCCTCTTCTTTACTTGTTAAGAGTTCCTCCTCATTCCGCTTCTGTTCGGTTATATCGGTATGCGAACCGGCCATTCGGTATACCGTACCGTTTTCATCCCTAATACCAATTGCCCGTGCAAGTATCCATCGATAACCGCCGTCTTTGTGTTTAAGACGACACTCCACTGAATACTCGTCCGTTTGCCCCCGCAGATAGGCTTCCAGCGTTTCCCCTACTTTACCAACGTCGTCGGGATGAATTCTTGTGAAGAAGGAATCGGGATGATTTTCCAATTCATGGTCCCCGTAGCCCAACATCTTTTTCCACTGCGGAGAGAGAAAGATTTTGTTGGTCCGTAATTCCCAATCCCAAATTCCGTCCTTAGATCCCTCGATTGCCAGCCGATATCTCTCCTCACTGATCGAGAGGTCTTTCTCGGCTTGAATATGATGCAGACCGAACGAGATATCCTCCGCCAGCTCCTGAAATATCTGCCGTTCTTCCTCGCTAGCGGAAAATCCCTTTGGAATGCTGACGGTCAATAACCCATATGTTTTATGCGCATAGATAAGCCGAGTGGTCATGACACCCACAGTCTCTTTGATTGACGAAAGCGGACATTCATCGCAGCTCTCTTTTATTCGGTCGACGACAAAAACTCCTTCTCGATATTCCGCGTTTGTTACACAAGCGGGAAGGAACCCTTCTTCAAGCTTCTTCTTGAAAGCAACCGTACTTTCTTTATCCACTCCGGAGGCGGCGGCATAAATTATCTCATCATTATTGTTCAGAAGCACAATCCAGGCACAGAGAAAACCTCGGGTTTCGGTAAGGATCTTACTCACCCTATCGATGAGTTCAACAGGTTCTCCGGCGTGAGTGATTGCATGATTCACATTTCTCGCCGACAGAAAAACACGATTGAGGTATTCCGTCTTCTTGAGTGCGGCCTCCCGCTCGGTCACATCTCGTAAGGAGACAAGCCGGGAAGAAACACCGTTCCAATCCACTTCGACCGTCCGCATTTCGACCATCAAACCGTCGCTTCCGGGAATATCTAAGGTGACCCGGTCTTCATCGACCATGGGGAAGCCGAAGTTTTCGCCATGAAGGTTCTCCCGATTTTTTCCGATTAATTTTTCCGCGGCCGGATTAAGAAACAGGATAGTACCGTCGAGATCGATAACAAGAATCCCGTCTGCACTGTTTTCTATAATATGCTCAAACTGATTTTTATTGTTCATGGTGGAAGGTGCTAAAAAACCCAAACTCTCCATAGACGCAGCATCCCTTATTCTAGAGTGGATAAATGAAATTAGTCAACCGCGGTACATACAAAAATCACCCTTTGACAAAGAGGCGTTTCAAATAAATAATACCGGTATGATTCATACCCTACTGTATAAACGCAGAACAATAAGAGTTTTCGAAAAACGAAGGATGGATCCGGATAAAGTCCGTTCCCTCATAGACGCTCTCCTCCTTTCTCCGACATCTCGGAACCTTACTCCATGGGAGTTTATTATTGTCGACGAACCGGAAACCATTAAAAAATTAAGTACGGCAAAAGCGCACGGTTCATCGCTTTTGGCAGGGGCGCCGCTGGCA
>CAZJBZ010000061.1:0-16129 GCA_964543975.1 uncultured Spirochaetales bacterium | reverse complement strand
CTGACAGCGAAGTCGATATTGCGATTGCGGCGAAACCCGATACGCTGCCGCGGGACCTGGAGTTCCGTGAAGTGACAACCACACCGCTTGTCTTTATCGCTCCGTCACTGGAGTGTGAATCCTCGAAACTCATCTCCCGTTCTCCCATCCCTTGGAACAGTGTACCAATGATACTTGCCGAAGATGGGCTTGCTCGAAAACGGACCGACAGCTGGTTTCGGGAAAAGGGGATAAAACCGCTTATTTACGCGCAGGTGACTGGAAATGAGGCCATACTGGCCATGGTGCGGTTAGGCTGCGGTGTCGGGGTTGTACCCGGTCTTGTTCTGGAGAAAAGCCCGATAAAAACCGATATCGGAATTGTACCGGTTCAACCGGGCCTGACCCCCTATACGGTTGGATTGGTGGCCAAAAAAAAACGCAAGGCTTCACCTTTAGTCAGTGCGTTATGGAACACTCCCTTGGGCAGAAGACTCTAGAACGAAACCGTTTGACATGCCGCGAATATAGCGATGTTTTTCTTTTTGGTCGATTTTTTCCACGATGAGCTGTTTGTGAAAGCAAGGGGGCAATTCTTCAGCGTGATGCGTTACCAGTACCATGTGGGTTGCTGTGTGGCTTCCGGTCCGGCCTTCAGCTTGGTCGGTTTTCACGGCTGTACCAATCGTTTTGATTATCTCTAAAAACCGATTCCTTCCGGCAGGATCGAGACCTTGAAGAGGTTCATCCAAGATAAGTAGTTCGGGCGCTTTAACAAGTGCTCGTGCAAGGAGAATAATTCGTTGTTCACCGTAGGAGAGATGAGCAAGAGGAGTTTCTCTGCGTTCGAAAAAACCGAATTCTTGCAATAACCGATTGGCCGTTTCAACCTGCCGGTCGGTAGGTGGGGAGAAAAGGCCAACCGAATCGTAAAAACCGGATAGAATGACCTCTTCGAGTGAAATATTCTTTCTGTAGTGCATATGCAGTTCGGTGGAAAGATAGCCGATTTTTTTTCTAATCTCCCACAGTCCGGTACCGTGTCCTTTCCTTTTGCCGAAAAGGGTGATGTTATTCGCGTAAGCCTGAGATATCTCACCTGTAATGAGTTTAAGGAGTGTTGATTTACCGCTCCCGTTTTCACCGGTAATAAGCCAATTTTCTCCTTTTTTTACCTGCCAATTGAGATGGGACAATATGAGTGAGTCGTCAAGCCGAATGGTGACGTCCCGCATATCGATAATCGGTTCTCCGTTCTCGGTATTGTCGGAGCCGTTAAATATCGGTTTTGTCGTGATCTCATTTTTCGTACGACCGGCCGATTCGTCTGTTTGCGAACCGTAAAGTTGAGAGATTGTATATTTCGAGAAAAACTCTCTTGTCGGACCTTGATAAACAACTGTTCCGTCGCGAACACAGAGAAGCATGGGGATTTCTTCAACCAGCTGTTCCGGTCGATTGGTCACGAGGATGAGTGTTGTCGGTCCTTTGCGTGTAATAGAGCGGACCATATCCGCAATTTGCCTTCGTCCCTGCGGATCGATCCCCTCGAACGGCTCATCCAGGATAAGAAGGCGTGGATTTCTCGCCATTGCTCTTCCCAAAAGGGTCCGTCTGATTTCACCGTTAGACAGGGTAGCGACCTCCCTTGTAAGAAGAGTTTCCAGCCCGAGCTCGGAAGCAATTCTTCTTGGTACGTTCCCGGATTGGGCATCAGGGGGTATTGCGGTATTCGTAGAGGGTGACGATGAATGCTTGTTGCCTGCATCGTAGAGTACGTTTTCAACTGTATAGGTGTTACTGTACTCTCCGCTGTAATAGTAGGCTTCAACAGACCGTTCTCTGTTGTTTATTAAATCCTGCTGTTGCTCAAACGAGACGTATCCGACAGCGTTTTCATCAAGTAATGACGGATGCCGGTCCGTCCTTCCCGCGATTATGGTATATTCATCTACCAACGCCCGTACCAGAGAGGTCTTACCCGAGCCGTTAGGCCCTAGAACAGCCCAATGGCATCCCTTCTGTATTTCCCACGACGTCCCTTGCAGGATATGTTTGTCGCGAACGCGAATTGTAATATTCTGTAATGAAAAAAGCAGAGTTCCCAATTGCTTTTTTTATACCGCGACACGTATCGATTGATATCCGGCCACTCGAAAATCCTGGGAGAGTGAGTAATAGCCTCCCGGTTGAAATTGGGCCATCAGAATACCGATCATCTTTTCCTTCGGGTCTATCCAAAAATAGGTGTTTGCCGCTCCACCCCATCCGTATTCGCCGATCGAGCCCAATGTGCCTGCCTGTCCCAAATCCATTAAAACGCGAAAGCCCAGTCCGTATCCGTATCCCGGACTGTATTCTTCACGAATCTCATAGGGAAGCAATTCGGGAGAGAGATGGTTTGTCGTCATCAACTGGACTGTCTTTGGGCTAAGTAATTGCTTTCCTTTAAACCGACCTCCGTTTAAAAGCATTCTGCAAAAATTGTAGTAATCGAGGGTGCTTGAAACCAATCCATGACCGCCCCTATGAATCGTGTGTTTGTGTGTCTCTATTCCGCTTTCCGAATTTGCTATCAGCTTGGAACCGGCATTTTCCGGTCCTTTCCATAATTTAGTGGCTGTCGCGTCAGGTCCGACGATATCCATGGTTCCGTACATCGATGTCAGACGCGGGAGGTTTTCTTTGGAAACGTAAAATCCTGTGTCATACATATCCAACGGATCAAAGATGTATTTCTGCAAATAATCCCCGAATGTATCTCCACTTATAATTTCGACCAATCGTGCCGCTGCATCATGCGCGAAACTATATCGAAAGGAGCTTCCGGGTTGAAACGCAAGCGGCAGTTGAAGGAGATCATCAACAAAATCCTTTAAAGGTTTCTCCGAGGCAATGCCTTTTTGCCGGTATAATTTTTCCACCTCACCGTATTCGAGAAAATGGTAGGTCAGTCCGGAAGTGTGGGTGAGCAGGTCCCTGATGGTTACAGGACGATCGAGGTCCAAAAGCAGTCCGTCGTTCTCTTCTGTAGAATCATACACCTGTACTTTTTCGAATTCCGGGATATAAAGAGCAACAGGATCGTTTAGTTGAAACAGACCTTTCTCGTAGAGGGTCATAAGCGCGACACATGTTATGGGCTTCGTCATTGAATAAATGCGGAAAAGAGCATCTTTATTCATGGGTCTGTTCTTTTCCTTGTCCAACAGTCCGAAACTTTCGAAGTAGACGATTTCATCGGCCCTGGCAACAAGAGTAACCGCACCCGCGATTTTATCGTCGGTAACGGTTTTCTTCACCGCGGGTCCTATTCGTTTCAGTCTCTTCAATGAAATTCCAACATCCTTTGGTTTTTTCATGACGTACTCCTTTCTCCATTATTTACGGTTCTTTTCCATCCATTCCTTGGCAAAATCAACAATATCACGTTGTTTCATAAAAGAGGAGGTTGAATCACCTACTTGTCCTTCACTACATTTTCCTGTTTTATTGAACTCTTCACCAATCATCGGAAAATCCTCTGCATTATTATTGATATCCGAGTATTCCTGCCACACCCGTTTCCCGTCTTTGACAATAGGGGCATAGGTGGTTTCGACAATTTTGCCCGGATAATTGGAACGGTATTCCGCTAAATGAACTGAAGTGTTGTTTTGATGGTTTACACCTAACAGAAGGACCCGGCCGTCTTTACGATAGAGTTTCCCAAGGGGGCCCTCTTCCCCCATACCGTATTCCAACGGATGATCGGCGGTAAAAAACTGTTTATGTTTTCCCCAAGCGGAAAAAGAGACGACAGGATGAAGGCTGCGGAGCACCCCGTTTTGCTTTCTGAATGTCTCCGGGACGGTTCCCATCATTCTTGTTGGTGTCAGGTCAGGATCGAAGGCAGGTGTCTCCTCCCTTATGGGCTGCCACCAGCTTTCAGGCACCGGAGGGTTTTCCCAATGTGCCGGATCTGATAAATCCCCTGAATGAGTGGGCATGATGAGCGTTCCTTCGGGGCCGATCACCTCTTCAAGGGCCAGGATTACTGCGACCGGACCACCGCAAACCCATCCCAAGGCACTAAGAGAGGAATGAACCAGAACGATCATTCCCCTCTCTAAACCGATATGCAACAAATCATGTACCAGAGTCCTCTGAGTATTAGGATATTGCTTTTTAAAATTGATAGTCTCTTTTTCAGTCATCTCTTATGTATAACATGATTTCTTTTCTTGTGGTATGGGTGGGAATTGCAGAAGTGACAAAACTATAGCTATAATAAGAACGAGGCGCCATGGCGGCACCATTTTTTAAGAGGGAGAGGTAAATGAAACTAGATTTTAGTCCACGAGACACCGGTGCGTGTCCATTATGTAGAAAACATCACAACTGCACCATACAAAACTCGATCTCCGCCTGCTATGACGGAATTGGTTCGGAACACCACAATGATTCCATGGAAATGGTAATTTATGTCTGTCCCTTTTTTGTGGAAAAAGCTTAGACGGTATTAAAAAAGGGGACGATAATTCCCGGGGTTTCCGTTTTTTTGGTAAAACGGGAGGCAAAATCGATAACTTCCAATTCATACTGGTGAGCGATTTTTATCCCTGACTCGATTGAGCTGTCAACATCATACGGTTTATGAGCGTCTGAATTGCACACGACTTTTATATCATAATCCGAAGCCAGTTCCCAAAAAGGGTAAAGAGGGTACTTCCACCGCTCCTTGCCGTCCGCGGTTATTACCGGGCTTTTCCGCATGCCGTAACCGTTTATCTCTAACGGCATGTTGAGCGCTTCAGCTGCTTCCAGCAGGTCTTTAGCGAGGGAAGCGCAATTTTCATCCCATTCCCTGTAGCCGATGCCAAAATTATCCGGATGGGCTAGAAAGAGAAAGAGCCCCGTTTCCATCGCCTCGACGGCATACCGAGAAATTGAGCGCAGCGATTGCGCGTCCAACTGACCTATTCCTTTCCATTCTCCATCTGAAGGAAACCAATGAATACCGCAAATGAGATACTCGAATCGATTGTCTTTGAGAAAGGTATCCTCATAAAAGGAACGAAACTCCGGTATCCATTCGCACTCGAGTCCCTTTACGATCCGTAATTCAGGAAACCTTCGTCGTGCCGATTCAATTGCCCGTTCATAGTCGGGTAATTGTTCAATATCCATCCTGACGTGAGACCATCTCCCGTCGGGAAGAGGACAGTGGTCGGACATTCCGAGGACATTCATTCCCCGTTTTACCGCCTCCGAGGCGTAGTCGTAGACATCACCATCGGCGTGTTTGCATCTATAGGTATGAGTATGATAGTTATTCATGTAGCGTATCCTTTCCTTTTTAATATCCGCAGAGAATGTTAATTTTCGATTAAAGTAAGGCTAAATCTTTGAGCTTCCTGCAAAAGAGGGCCATGTGGACCTCTTTCAAAACGCGGATGTAAGGTAATTGCAAAAACCACTGTTAGCGCTGTAGAGTGGCGATTTTTACATTTGCCTCTTCTATTAAAAGAAGAACCGTCCGTGTTGAAAAACACGGACGGTTCTTATCAATAATTCCGCGCATAGTGATAATATACTACTAATCGATAAGAACTTCCACTTTCGCCTCCGGCGTTTTCACATCGATATAGAAGGTCACTTCGGTTGGTTCCGACATGTTGTTCAGCTTATCCACAGCCTTTGCTCTGATGGAGTGGTAGCCGGTCTTCTGGATTTTGATCGGTTCGGTGTAGGTGAAAAACTCTCCTCTGTCTACGGAAACCATGATTTTATCGATTCCCGCGATTTTGTCGGAGGCCCTGACGGAGAATTGGTTTTTTGTATTGGTGTAAACACTTCCTTGAAGAGTGACAAGATCATTTTTCGGTACAATTTCCACCGAGGGCGGAGTATTGTCGATATATCCGGTCACCGAATAGGTTTTGGTCCTGTTGCCGACATTATCAACGGCGTATGCCTTACCAACATGGCGGCCCTCTCTTTCAACGGAAGCCGCACCGGTGTACCGCCAAAAACCGCCATCGTCAAGACCGACATAGATTGCTTGAACGCCGGACAATTCATCCTCTGAAAGGAGGACAACGGTGGTATCTTTCGTAAGATAGACTGTATTGTCTTTCATAAAGACCGGACCGTTTGTTGACGCCCTGAAAGAAGGCGGAGTGCCGTCGACGATATAGGAATAAATTTTTTCTTTAGATATGTTACCCGTATTGTCGATAGCTCTGTATGCAATAAAATTGCGTCCCTCATTGGAAAAAGTTATCGGTCCGTTGTACTTTTTGATCTGTTGACCATTAAGACTGTATTCAATGTATTGCACACTTGATTCATTATCTTCTGCTTGTAATCTGATTTTTGCCGACATCGGGACATAATCGATTTCGCCATCGTTGTAGACCTGCATATTCTGGGCAAATGCGAAGCCGCTGATAAAAAAAACACAAATGATGAAAATGGCTGGCAATATTTTCATGACTCTCCCCTTAACATCGAGATTTCTTTTCAAATTATACATGGATAAAAAAGAAAGTCAAATACAATATTTTTTTTATGAAGAATCGAACTTTTTAAATTGTCTCGGGTCCTGCCTTCCCTTTTACTCCGGCGGTAAAAACGTTTACAATGGCAGCGATTGCCTCTTCCGCGTAGTTTGAAAGAGGTTTAACGTTTTAAAAGGAGGGTTTATGGATACACCGAAAATAGCCGATCTTCTCGATTTTTCCGGAAAATCCGTATTAGTGACAGGCGCCGACAGAGGAATAGGAAGAGGCATAGCATTAAGATTCGCCGAGGCAGGGGCTAATGTGGGTATCCATTACAGATCGGGAGAGGAGAACGCGAGTGGGGTTTCCAAGAGGGCCAATGCGCTGGGGGTAGACAGTTTCATTCTCAGGGCTGATTTACGTCGGAAGGATGAAGTCGATCGACTTATCGAAGTGTTTGTGGAGCGATTCGGCAAGATCGACGTCCTGATCAACAATGCCGGAATTTATCCTCTTAAGCTGCTTTTGGAGATGGATGAGGAGGAGTGGGAGGCGACCATACGGTCCGATTTAACGGCAGTCTTTTTGCTGACAAAGACGACGGGCAGGGAGATGAAACGCGCTCGAGAAGAGCATACACAGGAACGCGGCGCAATCGTTACTATCGCTTCCATCGAAGGAGAAAATCCGGCACCGTACCACTCTCATTACGCGGCAGCAAAAGGCGGTGTCATCATGCATACGAAAGCAGCAGCACTCGAATTGGGCCGATATAATATTCGTGTTAATTCCGTTTCTCCCGGGCTTATTTGGAAGGAGGGCTTGGAAGAGGCGTGGCCTGAAGGAGTAAAGCGATATACCCATTCGGCCCCCCTCGGTAGACTTGGTTTGCCGACGGATGTAGCCGATGCCTGTCTCTTTTTAAGTTCGCCTGCTTCTCGTTGGATTACCGGAATCAACCTGCGCGTCGACGGAGGCGTGGGTGTGACCTCGGGTTATTGATTTCCTCGCGTCAGTCGAAGTATCTGATCAGCGTAGGCGGGGTATTCGGCAAGCAGCTCCTCACGGTTTCCGTGGGTGTAATCTTCGATCGTAAAACCGGGGGCCATTGTGGTTCCCATGAGCGCAAACGGTTCGCCGACTGAAACGTGAGAAAGTTCCGGCGGATTATGCCCTCCCTTCTCCTTTTTGTGGTTTAGAAGCCGCGCCCCGTGCCACGTGTTGTTCGGGACCATTTTTTGGACCGCCTGTCCGTTCAGAATATCGGTACCGAGAATGACCGTCTCTCCTGTTCCGTTTTTACTTAGCAGCAACATCTCAACCGGATAACCACAGTAAAAATGCCAAATTTCATCGGTGGTAAGCTTATGTAAGGCTGAAAAACACTCTTTTTCAGCAGTCAAAAGATAGTAAATGGCCGTGCATCCCTTTCGGTCACCGTCATAACGTTCGGGAAGTATCGATTCGGGAATCGGCAAGTTTGATTCGTAGGTTTGTCGAAAGAAACCGCCTTCAAAGGGCAGCGGTTTTAGGTTGAGCAGATCAATGATTTCTGTCGCGGTCATCATCGGGATGTCTCCTCTTTATGTCGTTCCCTCGGTACCGTGGATGGGGGCACGGCGATTATCTCTATTGTGGGCTGGAATGGTCCCGGTCTATTCGCGTCGGGCAGGCGGCTTTCGGGCAGCGGTGTTCCTGCCGGAGGCAGTTCCAGTTTGTCCAACAGGGCGGAGATCAGGTTTGTGCGGATGACGAGAATGAGCACGCCGGCACAGTTATGACAGGCCCATTGAGCTGTCGGAAAAAGACCGCCCTCTTTAATCTCTAATTTTCCCAATTCATCGATCACCAGCACATCGGCTGAGCATCCCAGTTTTATCACCTTTTCGGCAAAGGAAAATGCTTCCGGGTAAAAGATGAATCGTCCTGTAGAAGGCGGGGCCGAAGGTGTCGGTCCTTTTCGATCGGGAGTGACGGCAAGTATTTCACTATTCCCGGTCCCGATATCGCAGATCCGGAATCCGATTTTGATGCCGTTGTCGTGAATTCCGTACGAAAGCACCCCCGCCGCCGTTTTCCCTTCTCTTCGATATCGATCGATCACTTTTTCGGCAAAGGTTGTTTTCCCCGTATTGATTTCCCCGGTTATTATTTGTATCTTTCTACTCATAATTATATTATTGTGGTTTGAGGAGCTGTCCGTGTCAAGGAACATATCCGTAACAAATGACGGGAAGAAAATACAATTAAACGGTTTCGTGGGGGAAACAATGATCAATGTCGTTGTGGGTCTGGTAAAGACACTCAAAGGAATAGACACCTCGAAAAGCATCACCATCACCCTCGACGCCGAATAGGCGCATTTCAGCCGGGACGAAACCCGACAGATGCGATATAATAGATGAGGTAATTTTCGCAATTACCACCGACTACAATTTTCATGATAGACTCAGGGGAGATCATGTCACAAACAACTATTCAAGAGGTGCAAGAAGGGGTCGATAGACTCATTGATAATATAAAAAAGGTCATCTATATCGATTCCTATAAACTTGAATATATTCTGGCCTCCAAACTCGCCGGAGGTCACGTTATCCTGGCCGATTTTCACGGAGTAGGAAAAACATCACTGGCGAGGGCCATTGCCGGGTCGATTATCTGGGACAGAGAGGCCAAGGTCGGTGAGAGCGGGGTAAACATCGAACCGTTCACCCGTATCCAGTGTACTGTCGATCTGCTGCCGCAGGACATTCTCGGTTACACTCGAATGTATTCGGGATCGGATGAGCTGGTCTTTATCGAAGGTCCGCTTTTCGCCCATTTTGTTCTTTGTGACGAGATCAACCTCCTGACCCCCAAGACCCAGGGAAGTTTTTTCCAGGCCATGCAGGAACAGACTGTTACCATTGAGGGGAGGACGTATCATCTTCCCGATCCCTTCTTTATTATTGCCACTATGAATTTGGAAGGGGTCCATCTGTTTCCGCTTCCCGCTCCTCAGCTGGACCGGTTCATGATCCGGATTTCTCTCGGTTTTCCCGAATCGGATGTTGAAGCGGAAATTATCAAACAGCACGGCCGTGAAGACGGATGGTCCGATTTTTTCCCTGTTCTTCCTTATCAAGAGCTGCTCGGTTGGCAAAAGCTTGTAGACCGGGTTACTATCGGAGAGGAGATCATCAGTTACATCGTTTCCTGCGTTCGACAGACGCGTGTCCACCCGGATGTTCATATGTGCGCCAGCCCACGAGCGGGAATCAAAGTCGCTCGGTTGGCGAGAGCATTGGCCCTTCTGCGGGGCAGAAATTATGTGGATATCGATCTCATCAAAGAAATTTTCCTTCCCGCGATGGCCCATCGAATTATCATGCACGATTCATCCGAAAAGAGTGAAGACCTTCTTGAGAACATTCTGGATACCGTGCCTGTCGAAGCCGCCCGATAATCCGGATTGGTCATGAAGAGGATACAACAATTTCTGCATAACCTTTCCTTTTATTATCCTTTTACGTTCGCGGGGACCACATTGTTCCTGGTTTCGGGCTTTTTATTGGGAAGAAGCTACGCCTTTAAAAATCCGTTCGGAATTTTTCTTGCCGCCGCGGCGCTTGGTATACTGCTGCTCTTTGCAATTTTAGGAAGAGTACAGGCCGACCGTTTTGAAAAAGTCCAGATCAGTTGGGAGTCGTTCGAACCTCTCTACGCGGGAAGAAAAGGGTCCCGGCAACGGCTGGACTCGAGCGAACGGGGCACCTTTCTCTTCTTCCGAATCCATTTCGCCGTTTATGGTCCCTTGCAGGTTGGAAAACAGGCCAAACTCTTCTTCTATAGAGAGGTTTCGTTTCCGGGCAACGGTTCTTTGGATATTCCGCTCCTCTTTCCTCTCTGCGGAGTTTTTCGCGCCAGGGGAAAAGCCGCGGTTAAGGATATTTTTACATTGACCAGGGCCCGATTCATGACCGTATTGCACCGCGAGATTCCGGTCCAGCCGTCTCTGATCAAAGAAGAGCGTACCGTGCCGGTACAGGTTGCAGGTGGTGAGGATACGAAGGAACGAAGAAGAACCTCGGATGAAGAAAAGTATTACATGAGAGAATATATGCCCGGTGACCGTTTTCGTGACATCAATTGGAAAGCCACAAGCAAGTTGAACGATATCGTGACCCGCATCTCACCGATGACTCAGGATAAAACCCGAATCATTTTTATCGATTTTCGTCATTATAAAAAGAGCGAAGATGAGACGCGGGAGGCGGTATTTCACCTCCATTACTGCAAAAGTTGGTTGATCTCTTTTTTGTGGAACACCAAACGGGAGCATCCGGAGTATCAATTCCATCTTTCCACAGGAAAGGGATCGGTGTTGCTGGAAAGAGAGGATGATATAAAACGGTTCAGTCTGTCGCTGCCCGGATTGTTTTATCAGCATGAACCTGCTGAGATTCGCCAGATTATCGGTGTTAATCGTCTTTTCATCTTCACAACCCCGTACGACACCGGTCTCTCCGGCTACATCGGCAGGTTTTCAGGCATTCCCATTACCGTTTTTAGGACAGCGTTTCCAAAACCTAAGTCCACGGCCCGAAAGGAAGACGCCAAGGCGGGTGTCAATGAACGGTTTGTCCGTCTTACGACACTGCCGTCCCAACCGTATCTTCCCATGCCCTGGGTGTTAAAAGGTGACAAAGAAAGGACCAATCCGGGAATCGGTTCTTTGGTTACGGAATTACATGAAAGAGAAGTGACGGTAACGTTATGATTAATATATTGTTTTTTTCACGACTTTTTTTATATCTCCTAGCGCTTGCCGTCCCGATTGTGCACCAGTCGATCGTTGTTCCTTACGACGTAAACGGATGGCTTCTCTGGTTTCTCATCATACCCGGAGAAATGATCGCCGCGAAGTATATTGTGCCGCCGAAGGTCAGACTCCGGACGACACTCGTTTTTTCCGTTGCGCTGTTAGGTTCGGCCTTTTTGGCTGCAGGTGGCGGTATCATTATCGCTGTCCTTCTAGGAGGGGGAGTCGCGGCTTTTCTTCTTACCTTTCTGGTTTTCAACACTGGGGTGGTAGGAAGAAACATTGCGGTTTTTGAACAGTTTTTTATCGCTTTTATCTATTATAGACTGCTGAATTTTTCCCGGGCCTCGGAAGATATTGCCGGGTCAAGTTCCGGCGTTACCCAGCTTCTCTTGGCAATAACAATCTGCTCCTTTCTTATTCATTCTCTTATCCTTACTTTTGCCGCCTTCAGAAACAGTGAGAAGCGGCGATTGCGAAAAGAGGTGGCCTTACTGGGGATTGCCGCACCTGTCCTGCTTGTACTCGCTTTACTCATGCCTCCCAATTTTGTTGAGCATTCGATAGTCTTCAATCCTGTGAATGAGGATGTGGAACAGCCGCTCCACGATCATGACGGGAAGGGGTGGCCCGAGAACGGTTCCGGAAAAGAGGAGCAGGGTGAGGAAGGCGGCGAACAAGGGGAAGAGGGGGAGGAGAGTCTTCAAGGGATTCCGTCGGATAAGTGGAGTGACGAACTGGGAAAAAGCGGGCCGCAGGGAAAGCAATACGCCGTCATGTTGGTCATAAGCCCTCACGATCCGGTCTATGCGGCGGAGGCGTATCACAGCGACCTTCATCCGGAACGGGGGTTTTTGTATGATAGAGACGAACCCCTGAACGAGCTGACCTACACGAGACTGTTGGAGACCTGGCAGGATGATGATCCTCCCGGCGACAACCGGCGGGCCCCCGTGGACATCCGATATATGACCACCCAATCCAACCGTGTGCTCCAGTATCGCCCCTCTACCATCGAGCCGACAGTGCTGAACATGGAATATCATCCTTTCGACTACACCTATCACGGGGTATCCATGATCAGTATGACCGGACCGCGGGAATGGAGTGCCGTTTCCGAGTTGGGCCCTGAAGAGAGGAGCCGGCTCTCCGGCTATTTGGAACTCCCCCTCGATGCTGATACAAAGCAGGATTTTCAACAGTACCTCGACAAGGCATACGATGAGGACGCCGGTTATTACGAGAGAATTCGGGGAATTTTGATCAACTTTGATGATTATCAATATGAATTGGGATTCGACGATTCGGTCGGCATCCAAAAATTGCGACGGTTTATAACGGAAATAAAAAGCGGTGACTGCACCGAGTTTTCGAATACCGCCGCTCTACTCGGCCGAATGGCGGGCATTCCCTCGAGAGTGGTCACCGGCTATCTTGCGTCTAAAGAGCTGCAGTCTATGGCGCACCAATGGGGTATCCAAGAGCTTCGAAAATCGATCCCCCAATTGCAGGAGTATCCGTTCAACGACATCTACTTAGTAACGACGGCCCATCACCATTCCTGGGTCCAGTACTATCTTCCTCAGTATGGATGGGTCGATTTTGAAACCACCTCCTACGCCATACCGCCGCCTCCGGGCGGGGACCCCAATGCTAAGAATGTTATTATACCGATTATCGAGGACATACGAAAGGATGAAGATGTGTTTCATTTCCCCTGGCGGTTTCTTCTCAGGGTCTTTCTGATCTCGGGAATAGTGGTCTTGAGCGGGCTCTACCTTGCGCGCTATACGAAGGAAGGAGTGCTCTCCGTGATTGCAAAAAGAGAGGACGGAAAAGGTCTCCGGGCCCTCTACACATTGCTTCTTATGAAAAAGGCCGCCGAAGGATGGCGGGTGAAAAAACCGTCGGAAACCGCTGAAGAGTACGCGGAAGCGTATCCTGATTTTAGGCCGTTCGCGGATGTCTACACCACACTTCGGTATAAAGAACAGTATGAAGAGGACGAGAAGGAAGCGATGTGGCGGAAATTACGAGAACATTATCGACATGTCGTTACTCAAAAGAAAAAAGGATTCGCGCCATTTCTGAAGCGGCTATTCAATTTGAAGGGTTTGTACTATTGAGATCATTATTGAGAACAGTGAAAACAGTTGCGCCAATTATACTTCTCCTTTTCTCCCTCTTTTTGATAACCGGCTGCGGGAAAGGGACCGACTGGGTCCGGTTCAGAGGGGACCAGGGAAGAGGGGCCACGTCCAATGCCGTTAGGCCTCCGCTTGCGGTCAAATGGAAACTGCAGCTTCAGAAACGGGCCGAACCCACCTACGCCTTCAATAATCCTGTCGTGTTAAACGACGCGATCTATTTCGGTTCGACCGACGGTAATATCTACGCTTTGGATATTGCCAGCGGCTATATGAGGTGGGTCTACAAAACCAACGGGGCCATCAATTCGGTCCCCATCGCCGATTCGGAAAATATCTACATCGGATCGAACGACGGAAAGGTATACGCGGTTTCCCAGGAGGAAGGAAAACTGCAGTGGTCCTTCCAAACGGACAGCACGGTGCAATCGACCATCATCCGTACCGAGTCATCGGTCGTCTTTGTCAGTGACGGAGGACATGTGTTCGCGGTCTCTCCGGAAACAGGAAGGGAGCAGTACCGTCTTCCGAACCCGGTATGGTACTATTTCACCTTTCAGGTCTACGATGACGTCATCTATTTCGCGCCCGGGCCGCCGAGCAGACCGCACAGCATGGGTGCGTTCGATATTAAAAGCCGTCAGTACCTCTGGGTGCTGGACACGGTCTATCTGGACGCGGTCTGGTACTCTTTTCCTGCGTTAAAAGACGATATGCTCTTTTTTTCGACCGCCGACCCCTATTCCAACGTGTGGGAATTCGATTACTACGCGTACGACCGAAGGACCGGAAAATTGCTGTGGAAGTTTTCAGACTATTCGCGGTGGGGCCCATCGCCGGGGATGGACCTGCTCGATCTGTTCGAAAAGAACCTGCGGCTTCTCGACTATATGGCCCCTTCCATTTGGAACGATGTAGTCATTTACACAAGCGGCGATTCGGTGGTCCGCGCTCTGGACACGGAATCGGGTTCCTTGCGATGGAAAAAGGAGTTTTCCGGTTATACCACCAGCGCGCCCACCGTCGCCGGCAATTATGTCTATTTCGGCATCTCCGCCGACAGAACGACGCGAGGGGAGGGCCCCAAACTGATCTGTCTTTCGGCGCGGAACGGCAGGAAAATGTGGGAGATGGAAGTAGACGGCAATATTCTCAGCGCCCCGGTCATTGCCCAGGACTGGATCATTTTCGGTACGGACCAGAATTATTTCTATGTTTTGGAGGCACTTTTTTGAAAAAAGTTATCGATTTTCGTTCCGATACGGTGACTAAACCGACGGAAGAGATGCGCAAAGCGATGTATGAAGCGGAAGTAGGGGACGATGTGCTGCAGGAGGACCCCACCGTCAACCGTTTGGAAAGAACGGCGGCAGAACTCCTCGGAAAGGAGGACGGTCTCCTGGTGCCGTCGGGGACATTCGGCAATCAGGTCTCCGTTTTGACCCACTGCAAACGGGGAGATGAAGTTATTCTTTCGGAGACCTCCCACATCGTGCAGCATGAAGTTGGTGCTGTTTCCGTTTTGGCCGGAGCGAACCTGCGGACCGTCACTCCCCGTTTAAGCCACCTATCCTGGGAAGAGATTGAACCGAGAATTCGAAAGGGTGAAAATATCCATTTTCCCGACACCGGTCTTATCGAATTGGAAAACGCCCTCTCTAACGGTGATGTTCAGCCGCTCGACTCCATGAAAGAAATTAAACACGGGGCCGAAAAACAGGGGATTCCGGTCCATCTCGACGGAGCACGAATTTTCAACGCGGCCCTCTCCTTAGGAGTTGACGCGGCTGAGATAGCCGCTCAGGCGGATAGTGTGATGTTCTGTCTCTCGAAGGGACTTTCCGCTCCGATAGGTTCGATTGTGGTGGGACCAAAACCGTTCATAAAGGCGGCCCGCAAAAGCAGGAAAATCATGGGGGGCGGCATGCGGCAGGCAGGGGTCATCGCCGCCGCCGGGTTGGTCGCCCTCAACTCAATGCGGGAAAGATTATCGGAAGACCATGCGAACGCGCGAAAACTGGCCCACGCGTTTGCCGAACATCACGATGTTTTTGCTGTCGATCCTCGGATGGTCAAAATCAATATGGTGTTTCTTCGTCTGAAAACCGAAAATGAGGAAGATGTCCTTTTAGAGGAACTATTGCAACCGCACGGCGTTGTTACCTATCCCAGAGAGGGGGGTGAATACCGCTTTGTTACCCACTACGGTATTACCGAAGAGGATATCGACGAGGTGCGCGGGGTCATCCCCCGCGTGGCCGATGCAATCCGGGCGAGAGGATAGGGGGCCTCGGCTCGCAGGCCGTGAATCGTTACCCCGCGGATGTTTTGGTCGTGGTTTGAGTCGGCGTTTGCGAAAAGAGAGGTAGTTTGCGGGTCGATTGCTGTTTTTTCTCGATAAACTCGAGATAGTCGGCCCTGGTAACAATACCGGTAACAACACCGTTTTCTACCACCGGCAGATGTCCGATATTATTGGTATACAAGAGGTGTTCGACGTCCCGAACGGTGGCGTTTTCGCGTACGGAGATCACTTTTCTTGTCATATACGCTTTTACCGGAGCATTCATCTGCCCTCCCTTTCTGCCTTTCATGATATCTTTCAGCGTCATAAACCCGATCATCGTCCTGTCCCCATCGACCACGGGTCCGCCCGTGTGGTCGATGTTCTCCAAAAACATCGATGCTTGAATAAGCGACCAGTCGGCATGGCGGGC
>CAZJBZ010000060.1:0-16150 GCA_964543975.1 uncultured Spirochaetales bacterium | reverse complement strand
AAGCGACAACCGACAGCCGTTTCTTCTTTGGTGAAGACAAGGCGATCAGCCTGGCAAAGAAAACCTCCGATGTGCAGGAAGCGCTCGATGTGGCAATCGGATTCGAAAAAGACACCCTCCTTTTTTTTCACGAGATAAAAAACGTTACCCCTTCGCATTCCCAGGATGCCGCGCAAAAAATCGTAGAAGAAGAGAGGAGACACGTTACTCTTTTAAGTGAAAAGAAAAAAGCATGGACCGCCGGTTAAATCGCGGCTCTCAGACGGTTTCTGCCTGAAACTATTCCTCTTCTCTCGAAAGCTGTTTGATCATCTCCGGGACGACCTCGAATAGATCACCGACAATCCCGTAATTGGCAACATCGAATATCGGCGCGTGTTCATCGCTGTTGATCGCTACGATGATGTCGGAGCTCTTCATTCCCGCGAGGTGCTGAATCGCGCCCGAAATGCCGCACGCTATATAGACAACAGGATTGACGGTCTTTCCCGTTTGCCCCACCTGATGAGAGTACGGTATCCAGCCCGCGTCAACAACGGCGCGGGACGCTCCGACCGCTCCTCCCACAGCCTTGGCCAGTTTCTCCACCAACACCAAGTTCTTCGGGTCCTTAATTCCCCGTCCCGCGGAGACGATATAATCGGCGTCAACGATATTTACCGCGTCGCTTTCTTCCTCAACAAACTCCAGCACCTCTATCGTGGGGTCGGGGACCGGAATATCAATCTCTTCGATGGTCCCCTGGGGCCCACCTTCGATCTTATCCGCCTCTTCCATCACCTTGTGCCGTACGGTGGCCATCTGAGGTCTGAAATTTCGCGTCACAATGGTGGCCATGATGTTCCCGCCGAAAGCCGGCCTTGTCTGTTTTAAAAGGTCCGTCTCCTCCTCTATTTCCAACTCGGTACAATCGGCTGTTAATCCGGTATGCAGTTTCACGGCAACCCGAGGCAGCAGAGACCGACCGATGATCGTTCCGCCTCCTAAAAATATCTCCGGCTTTTTATCCTGAAGAATCCGCGCGGTCAATTCGGCCTGTATATCTTCGGCATAATCGTCGATTTTCGCGTCGTCAACCATCCACACCGCGTCAACGCCATACTCGAGAACCTCTTCCGCAATTGGACGGACATTCTTCCCGACAACGATAGCACCGATCGGTTTATCGAGACTCTCCTTTAATCGGAAAGCCGCGCCGATTATCTCCGGAACCACGGAAGCCATTGTCCCGTTTTTGTGCTCGACATAGACACAGATGCCGGAATAGGCGGACAAATCATCGCCTTCGGTGGTCTCTTTCTCGATGACTATTGCATCGAAGGGACACGCCTCCACACAGGCCCCGCAGAGCGTACAGTTATCATTGATAACAGCGAGATCGTTTTCTATCGTAATAGCGTCGTAGGGACACACCTCGACACACTTGCCGCACGCGACACATTTATGTTCAATAACCTGTATTCCGCTCATTCTTCTCCTCCTCTGCCGAATGTAAGACCGGCGGTCCTCATCTCTTTGATCAATTCGGCAACCGTCTGTTTCGGTTCACCGGTAAAGACTTTCCCCCCCTCCGGTTTCGGCGGAGTAAAAATCTTCATGACCTGGGTAGGTGAACCGTTGAGACCGATCTCTTCAGGCGGCGCACCGACGTCATCCGCAGTCCAAACCGTTATTTCGGCCTTCTTCGCGTTCATCTTTCCGCGTAATGACGGCAACCTCGGCTCATTAATCTCTTTCACCACGGTAAGAACAAGCGGGAAACCGCTGCGGAGCCTGACATAACCGTCTTCCAGCAATCGTTCAACGGTAATTGTCTTCTCGGCGATTTCTTCGATTTTACGGATATCGGTTATGTGCGGAATGCCCATATGTTCGGCGACTCCGGGACCGACCTGGCCGGTGTCACCGTCGATGGCCTGCTTACCCATAAAAATGAGATCGACCGGTTCTCCGTCGGCCTCTATTTTCCTGATTCCATACGATAGCGTCAGCGAGGTTGCCCATGTATCCGCGCCCGCAAATGCCCTGTTGGACATCAGAATCGCCCTGTCCACTCCCAAACTGACGGCTTCCCGCAGTGCGGTCTCTACCTGAGGAGGTCCCATAGAGAGCACGGTAACGGTCCCGCCATGGTTTTCCCGTATTCTGAGCGACTCTTCGATCGCATACATATCGAAAGGATTGATGATCGATTCGACCCCCTCTCTGATGAGGGTGTTCGTCTCCGGATTGATGCGAACATTCGTTGTATCCGGGACCTGTTTTATGCATACAACAATATTCAAAATAGTACCCCTTATTTCGTCATTAATTGAGCCTCATAGAAAAGAGGCCTGTGCGACAGTTGTAAAATTCATTCAATGATAAGAAAAATAATCATAGTATGCAATAGGGGAAACCATTTCTACAGCTCAACAAGTCTGCTGCCGGCATGATAGACGGTAATTTTTCGTGTGGATTCGGAAAGAACAACCGAAAAAGCGGAAGTAATGGTTGTAATTCCCAATGCGGCCGCGTGCCGTGCGCCCAATCCGCTTATAAGTTGGTCCGCCCGCGGCTGACCGGATATAAATACTCCCGCCGCCATGATGACCCCTTCACTATCAACGATAAAAGCGCCGTCTATCTTCGCGTACTCTTTTATCGTCTCTTCAAGACTGGGATCCAAGATATTCCGCTCCTCCTCAGTGTAGCCGCGAAACGGATTAACAATCAGTTGACGAATATACGGCTGCAGCTCTTTATAGTCCCCGACAACAAACATGGTTCCTACCGGTTTCCCTTCTCGCCCTTCACGGGCCAACTCTCCCGCGAGCTGCAGCACCCTGGTCAAAATATGTTGTCCGGTCCATGAAGCGGCCGCGGTGGTTTGCAGAGAGAAGGGAAAATCAAATTCTTTCTTCATATAGACCAGACTGATCGAATCAACATAACCCGACTCCGGTTCTCCGAAAATATTGACGACGATATCGTCTTTTGTCAGATGACCGCTCGAGAGGAGGAAGAGAAGGGAAAAATTGATATGCATCGGTTTGTACTTTCCTTTAAAAGGAATTTCTAAAACAGTAAGATTATCGGATAAATGGTCAGGGAATTTTCCCGGCTGAGCGGTTACGACGATGGTAGAAGTTTGTCCAACCAATTCGATGAGATAGTCGGTGTTACTAATCGCATCGGCGTAGAGGACGACTTTACCGTTTCCGACCTCACGCGCTATGTCCCATCCGTTATGAAAGACAGTCCTCGAAACATCGACACGCCCGTATGACACAACCTCTTTCTTCTGGCCCCGCTCCAATGCTTTGAAAATCTCACACACTTCGGAACCCGACCTGCAGTCGAGCAGTCTTTCATATGTTTCCCGCTCTCTTAGATACCAGGCAACTTCACTGAGTAAGGCCAAATGGTTGTTTCTATTGCCGGCGAGAAGCACAATAAGGTAGACCGGATGTTCCTCTTCTCTATCCCATATAATGCCGCCGCTGCAGATTGCCATGGCGAGAGTGCTGGTCCGCATAGAATCCACCACCGCGTGAGGCACCGCAATCCCTTCTCCTATTCGTGTAGATACCACCTGCTCTCTGTCACGAATCTTGCTTTTTATTTCCTCCGCGTCGGTCTCTCTGTTATCTTTTGCAACAAGATCAACCAACGAATCGAGGAGTCGGTCTTTTTCACAGGAAGCCCCGATGATAATTCGCTCGGGCGTTAAATGAGGGGTTATCGCCACGACGTTCCTCCCGGTATTTTTTGTTTTCGCAAGGCTGTCCGTGGTTTCGATATGCTTTTCGGCAGAAAGGCGCCGGTGTTTTCCCGATAGGTACAATATTCCGCTCCAAACAAGATTCCAATCATTCTAACCGTGAAAGGGGCGGGGATGTACATCCATTGAAAACCCGGTAAATCGATAATGTAGACAGCCATTGCCAAAAGGAGCGGAATACCCAGCAATGAGCGAATAACAATGATGCCGATGCCTTCATCTTTAGAATAAATTCCACGCTGTATTAAATGGGTTTTTATTTTGAAATATCCCCGCAAAATGGTTAATACTGTAAACAGAATAATGAAAATTATACGAAGGAACAAATCCGCCATTCGACCTCCTGTTTGACCTCCAACAACCACCTATTATTGAGTGAGGAACGAGTTTTTCTTAATAAGATTTTACCATATAAAACAATTTTAAAAAGCAAAAATGTTACGTGAGTAGAGCAAGAGTTCGAAATGTGAACATAATTTTAAAGTGCAGGCTGTGAGGACCGTCCATTGTCCGAAACCGCCGGTGGAGGGTTTATAGATCAAGACACCGAACATCTTATCCGGATCATTCAAAAACGGGAATTGGTCCCCCATTTTCAGCCGATCATCGATCTTTTTACGGGTGATATTTTTGGATATGAACTCCTCACAAGGGGTAAAAACCACTTCAGAAACCCTGCCTCGTTATTTCGGAAAGCCGAAGAAGCCGGGCTTACGTGGGAATTGGAGTTCGCGTGCAGGACCGAGGCACTAAAAAAAATCTCCACATTAGGGCCGGAGTTTAAAAGCAAGCACTTTTTTATTAATGTTAATCCCCATACATTCAGCACTCCTGAGTTTCCCTCAGGGTTTTCCAGGTGGGAGCTTGATCAACTCGATATAGACTATCGCAACATCGTTATTGAGATCACGGAATCTTCTACCGTCGATGATTATTCTCTGTTCGAGGAACAGATCCGGCACTATGTGGGAGAAGGGTTTCATGTGGCTTTGGATGATTTCGGCGCCGGCCACAGCGGCATTATTACCCTCGTAGCCATGACGCCGCATTTTCTTAAACTTGATATGGCATTGATTCAAAACATCCACATTCATGCCTACAAGCAGAAGCTGGTTCACGCCATTTCCACCTTTTCTTCCGGTGTTGAGACCTACATGATAGCGGAGGGTATAGAGAAATATGAAGAGTTGAAAACTGTTTTCCGTTTGGGAGCGAGATACGCCCAGGGGTTCTTATTCAGCAGACCGGAACCGCTGCCCCCCGTCCTAACTTTAGATGACCGGAAAATGCTCCATTCTCTCATCGATGAGTATAATCATACTCGTTTTGCCGTGGACATCTCCATTTCAAAGATGGTGACCCGTCCTCCGACAGTCGAACGTGAAACAAAAACCTGCGCGGAATTAGACAAGGAGTTCCGCGGTTCGGAACATCAAATAGCCGAAGAGTGTCTGCAAAAAATTTGCAATGAGTTCGATCATCAAAAACTCGACTTTTTTTCAAAAGAACAACAACGAAACGGATATTATCACGCCATAGACCGGCAGGGAAAACCGATCAAAGCGCCGCTTGTCTCTTTGAGTTTAGCTGTAGTGACCCATGAAAATTTCGATATTACACCTCACCCGGGCAAATTGAGTGAAATTGCAGCCGCCTTGAAAAAAAAGATAAAACTACTTAATGCAAACAGTCCGAAAAGTGATTATCTTATTGATAGACGCACATATGCAAGCAGTTAATCAGAAGCTCAACCGAACCTCTTTCAAAATAGGGATATGAGGCGAATTATCGTTCCGTTTGATTGCGTAACCGGCCCTTTATGTGTCCACCTCGGCCGGACAGACCGCAAAACCGGGAAGCACATCATCGCAATGAATGGTCGAATCGTAGGAATGTTCGATCATAGGTGCGTTCGGTCGATATTCATACACCGTTTTGTTCCTGTAATCAACGAGGAGGGAGCACCTGCACCCGTTTTGCGACCACATTTCCATTTTCTCCTGAAGAGAAAAGAGAGAGTCTGTGTGAGAACGGATTTCTATAAGAAAATCGGGGGCCCCGGCGATAAACTCTTCATTTTTTTCCCCATAAGAGAGATGTGTAGGAAGGAGAACCGAAACATCGGGGGACCGTACATCGCCGTTAGGAAGCTTGAATCCCGCCTGCGAACCATAGACCTCGGCATTGTGTTTTTCCGCCCATTTCCTTACATGAAATGAATATTCCAACTCCAGATATGCAGAATATTTCTTCACCGGGGACCGTACCAGCAGTTCCCCCTTTACCCTCTCGAAGCGATATCCGGAATGCCCCGAGCTTAGTCTCTCGAGTTCTTCGTCGGTTATGGGACCTGTTTTTGTCCGGAGTGACTGGATCATATTTTTATGTTAAGGGTTTTTTCACCGGCTGTCAAACACTTCTTCGTCTTTGACTCGCTCTTCGAAACCGGTTACATTATACTTCATAAGAGGCCAACCATGAAAAGCATCTGTATTACCGGTTCTCAAAGCAACGCCGGAAAAACGACCCTCGTATCGGCACTTCTGCCCCGCCTGAGAGGCTGGGCTGCCTGTAAGGTCACCGTTTGTTACCCCCACGGGGGCCGTGGCTGTCCACGGGGGAATACCGGCTGCGGTGTATGCGATTCTCTGAATGAAGACTTCGTTATAGAAGAGAACAATGAAGTGCTGGATCAAAGGGGTAAAGATACGTGGAAATACGGTCAGGCGGGTGCGGTAAAGGTCCTCTGGGTCAAAACAAAACCCGAACACCTTCAACGTGCGGTTTCGGCTGCTCTTCAAACATTGTCCGAGTTTCCGGGTGTCGTGTTTGACGGAAACCACGTGCTCCAGGTCTACACTCCCGATCTATCCGTCATGGTTTTACCCTCACCAAAACACGCCCCAAACATTTCCACCAAAGGACACTATAAAGCCTCGGCCCGGAAGATCATCGACAAAATCGACATTACCGCGTCAATTATTGACGACCACCTGCTCGATTCAATTCTGCAGCGGGTCTCCGTTCCGGCAACATGAACTGTATTATCCTTGCAGGCGGAAAAGCGAAACGGATGGGGGGTATCGATAAGGCCTCCCTCCAACTGGGAGAAGAAACTTTTTTAGACAGGAAAGCACGCATTCTGCGACCGTTGTTCGACACAATCATCGTTGTATCGAACAACCTTAAAGCGCCGCTTGCCGGCTCTTCCGCCTCGGATTACATCGTTGTCCCGGATAAGGAACGAGGATTCGGACCATTAATGGGCCTCTATTCAGGATTAGCGGCAAGTTCTACAGCTCACAATTTTTTTACGACAGTTGACACCCCGTTTCTCACTATCCGGCTGGTGAAATATCTTCTAAAGCAGTCGGAAAACAAAAACAGAGACGGATTGGTCGCCCGGTGGAACGGAATGATCGAACCGCTCTTTGCTGTTTATTCGAAAAATTGTCTGGAGGCCATCGAACAGGTAATGGAAGAGCGAAAAATCATCTCTTTTTATCGATATGTGACAATAGAGTTTATCCCTGAAGACCGGGTGGCTTTGTATGATCCTCAGGGATATTCCTTTTTTAATGTTAACACGTGGGACGATTACCGACAGGCAACGGCACTGTTCTCTACTCTAAAGCAAGACTGAATTTCAAGGACCGCAGTGTATTGCGCATCAGCATGGTGATGGTCATGGGTCCTACCCCTCCGGGGACCGGAGTAATGTATCCGGCAATCTCTTTAGCCCGGTCGAAGTCCACATCGCCTTTCAGGATGGCTACCATTTTATCCGGGTTTTTCTTACTCGGTTTCTCTCCGACCCGGTTGACCCCCACGTCGATGACACACGCTCCCGGTTTTATCCACTCCGGTTTGACCAAATCGGGGACCCCCGCCGCGACGATGAGAATATCGGCCCGCTTGCAGTGTGCCTCCAGCTCTTTCGTCCTGGTGTGGACAACAGTAACAGTGGAATTGGCACCGGGACCTTTCTGGAGCATCATATTGGCGATCGGTTTTCCAACAATGTTGGACCTGCCGACAACCACAACTTCCGCACCTTCGGTCTCTACCCCTGATCGCACAATCATCTCTTGAATACCGGCGGGCGTACAGGGCGGATATTTGACTTCCGAACCGCCGATCATCAATCTGCCGACATTGACCGGATGAAAACCGTCAACGTCTTTGTCGGGATCGATGGCGTTGAGGACCTTCTTCTCATCGATATGTTTCGGCAGCGGAAGCTGGACCAGAATGCCGTGGATCGTATCATCGTTGTTGTATTTGTCGATGAGGGTGAGCAGATCGGCTTCACCGATGTCCTCCGGCTGATTGTCCTGGATTTCTTTAAACCCGAGGCGGTTTGCCGTTTTAATTTTCAGGGTAACGTAGGAGACGGATGCCGGATTTTCTCCTACCAATACGGTGACTAAACCGGGGACCTTGCCGTGTTTCGCCTTTATTTCGGTAACCTCTTTGGATATTTCTTCCAAGATCTCTTCACGCAATTCCGTGCCGCTGATTAGTTGTGCAGCCATAGTGCCTCCTTATGGTGTTTTAAAGCTTTCCCTCCCGGGAAGCCGTGATATAGTTCATTCCGAACTCATCATTACCTACTACTAAATCTTTTGCTAAAGCGTACTGCTCGGACGATTCATCCATATTGTTAAGGACCTTCGCATTTATCTGCCTCGGGTCAACGATGCCTCCGTCCAAACCTGCGTTGGCGCAGATGTGGGTAAACACTTGATTAATCAGCTTTCGATTCGGAAGCCCGTAGGATATATTGCTTAAGCCGGGAGCGAAATGGATGTCGCTTCCGAAAAGGTTTCGCAGCTCTTTTACCGTTTCAATGACGTCGACACCGTTCTGTTTATTGACGGAAACCGGAAAAACCAACGGATCAAAAAAGATGTCGGCATCCTGCAATCCGGCCCCTTTCAACTTATCCATGAGCCGTTTACAGTTATCGATCCGTTCTTCAACGCTCTCCGGCATTCGCTCTTCGCCCGTCGCCCCTGCAATCACGACTGTTTTAAACTCCTTGGCAGCTTCGATTGCTTCAACCCTCTCTAAGGAGACGGAATTGAGCATCGGTTTGCCTTTGGAAAGATCACACTTTGTAAGCCCCGCCTTGAGGATATCCAAGTTGGATGAATCAACACTCAACGGTACGGTCGAGACCTGTTGAACGACATCACAGAGCCATTCCATCAATTTCCTTTTTTCCTCGACATCGGTGCTGAACTCATCTACGTTCACATCGAGGTAGGAAGCGCCGAACTGTTCCTGGATTACGGCCCAATAGTGGATATAATCGATACCGGCCTGCCGCTGTTCGCCTTCACCGTAAAACCCAAGCCACATCGCGGCCGCTACATGGCGGACCTTACCGTTTTGCCAATCTTCGGATTGTACGAATTGGTCGGGCACTGTAAACGACTTCTCCTGCCCTCCGTCCGAATAATAGATGACTCCCGTTCCGTCATCAAGCTGTTTCGCAAACTTTCCGCCTACTTTGCGAATGAGGGTACAATGGATATTTTCCGCAACCGATATAAATTGTAACGAATCTGCCATAAAAACTCCTTCCTTTCAAATCTTTTACAGAATATATGAATACGTATCGAAACGCAACGTTATAGTGATACAGTGCTACAATACCCTACTCCGAGTAAAATGTTTAGAAATTATTTATCGCTTTTTGGAAATTTTTAGGAATACGTACGAATACTATCGATCTTCTCAATTTTTTCATTGCCTATCCGGCGAAGGGCTGATACTATCAGGAGAATGGTTGATGTACAAAGTCAAAAAGACCGACGGAACATCGAGATAAACAAAGTCGGCGTTAAAAAACTGAAGTACCCGATTGTGGTCCTCGATAAAAAAAATAAAATTCAACATACCGTCGCCACCATCAATATGTATGCCGATTTAGCGCAAAATCTGAAAGGCACGCACATGAGTCGGTTTATCTCGGTTGTAAAACAGTATAATGCCGATTTTTCGATGGAAAACTTCCTGAACATGTTGAAAGAGATAAAAAAGAGCCTGAATGCAAGAAAAGCGTACGCCGAAGTAACGTTTCCCTACTTCATGGAAAAAAAAGCGCCCATATCCGGTGAAAAGAGCATCATGGATTACACCTGTGAATATATCGGTGAGGTAGACCGGAACAATCGCAGGTTCTATGTGGGGATTGAAGTGCCTGTAACCACCGTTTGCCCCTGTTCCCGGGACATCAGCGACCGAGGCGCCCATAATCAGCGGGGTATCGTTCGCGTCATCCTCTTCCTGGAAAAGTTCTTCTGGATCGAAGATATTATAACAATCATAGAAAGCTCCGCGAGTAGTGAATTGTTTACCCTTTTGAAGAGGGAGGACGAAAAACATATAACCGAACAGGCCTACGATAATCCGAAATTTGTCGAAGACTTGGTACGAGATGTTACGACGAAAATTGAACAGGAATGGCATTTCCCCTGGTTCAGCGTCGAAGCCGAGAATTTTGAAAGCATACACAATCACAGCGCTTACGCGTACGTCGAGCGGGGTGACCGGGCTTTTAAGATATAACAATATACGTTGCCTGCTGTCCTCCTCTATGGTAGAGTGGGGATAATGCATAATACAACAGCTACATTACGAGGAGTGGTTTGCTTATGAAGAAGCTAGATGCTACAAAGATGAAAGACTGGGAAATCGCCGAAGCTGCCGAAGAGCAGATGAAGACGGTGTATGAGCTGGGTGATGAAATGGGCCTGGAGAAGATGGAACTTCTCCCTTACGGCCACTATGTCGCTAAACTTGATTACATGAACATATTGGACAGACTGAAGAACAAGGAAAACGGAAAGTACATCGAGGTTACCGCTATTACACCGACTCCCTTGGGAGAAGGCAAGACGACAACCTCGATGGGGCTGGTTGAAGGGCTTGGTAAAATCGGTAAAAACGTCATCGGTGCGATCCGCCAGCCTTCAGGGGGCCCCACGTTCAATATTAAAGGTTCCGCGGCAGGCGGAGGGCTTGCTCAATGTATTCCCCTCACCGATTTTAGCCTCGGATTAACGGGAGACATCGACGCGATTACCAACGCGCACAACCTGTCCATGGTCGCGTTAACCAGTCGGATTCAGCACGAGTTCAATTACGGGGACGCGACCTTAGCAACGAAAAACCTAAAACGTTTGAACATCGATCCGAACAACATCGCCACGGGCTGGGTCATGGATTTCTGCGCCCAATCCCTCCGAAACATCATCATCGGTTTAGGCGGAAAAATGGACGGTTTCATGATGGAAAGCGGATTTCAGATAACCGTCTCTTCAGAGGTCATGGCCATCCTTTCCGTAGCCCGTGATCTGAAGGACATGCGGGAACGAATGGGAAAAATCGTACTCGCCTATGATAAATCGGGCAAACCCGTAACCGCGGAAGACTTGGAAGTTGCAGGTGCAATGACCGCACTTATGAGCAAGGCGATCAATCCGAACCTGATGCAGACAGTGGAAGGACAGCCGGTGCTGGTCCACGCGGGACCGTTTGCCAATATCGCCATCGGGCAATCTTCCATCATAGCCGACAGGGTCGGACTGAAGTTGGGCGACTATCACGTGACGGAAAGCGGATTCGGCGCGGATATCGGATTCGAGAAATTCTGGAACCTGAAGTCGCGGTTCTCGGGACTTACTCCGAACGTCTCCGTTATTGTTTCTACTATCAGAGCACTGAAGATGCACGGCGGCGGTCCCGGTGTTGCCCCCGGAAAACCGTTGGACAAGGCGTACACAGAAGAAAACGTTGAATTGGTCGAAAAAGGCGTTGATAACCTCTTGGCCCATATCGAGACCGTAAAGCAGAGCGGCATCAAGCCGGTCGTCTGTATCAACCACTTCTACACCGACACGGACAACGAAGTAAACGCCGTACGCAGATTGGCCGAACAGGCCGGTGCCCGTGTCGCGTTGAGCAAGCATTGGGAGAAAGGCGGCGAAGGCGCGGTTGAACTGGCCGAAGCTGTCGTCGACGCCTGCGAAGAGAAAGTCGACTTCAAGTTCCTCTATGAAAACGACACACCATTGAAAGAACGGGTGGACAGAATTGCGAAACAGGTCTACGGTGCCGACGGTGTTACCTACACACCGGAAGCCGAACAGAAAGTAAAGATGGTGGAAAATGATCCCGAACTGTCGAAGCTCGGCACCTGCATGGTAAAAACCCACTTGAGTCTTTCACACGATCCGGCTCTGAAGGGACGCCCAAAAGGATGGACCCTGCCGATCCGCGACATCTGGATTTACAAGGGCGCGGGATTCGTCGTACCGGTGGCGGGAAGCATCAAATTCATGCCCGGGACCGCCTCCGACCCTGCCCTCCGCTACATCGATGTTGATGTTAACACCGGAAAGGTGCAAGGACTGTTCTAGATGCCTGCAGCCGTCACATAGAGCGACGGCCCGTCGGGTAACGACCGACGAGCTCGGTACGAAAAAGCCTCTTCCTAAAGGAAGAGGCTTTTTTTCCGCAATAGATGCACCGGTGCAGCAACTCGAGTTCGCAAGGGGCCCTCACCTGAGAATATCCTCCCTCATAATCGAGATAAATTTGTCACGTTCATCATAACAGCTGTTATGTCCCGATTTTTCAAACAGTAGAATTCCTTCTTCGGTGCCTCCGATTTTTGGAAATACCGGTAGGCGATGTCCTGAAGGGAGAAAGAGAATTGCCAAACACCGATGGTTTGCGGTAAGCTCACCAATACCATGGGTTTGACAAACCGATTAAAGCTATCCTCCCTGCCCATCCTTCTCCTATTCGCCGTCATCGTCTATGGAATCTTCAACTTCTTTTTCGCTCCTTTCGGGTATGAAGTCTCGGAATCGGCATCCCAAACCAAAGGGGCCATGGACTTCCTCTTCTTAGGACTTGCTGCTGTGCACGGAATATTCCTGCTTACCGTGCCCGCGGGGCGTGGGGCCCTCTCAAAACGGCTGGACCGGCTCTACCGCATACCGGAATTCCTCTTTTCGATAACCCTCGTTTTCTTTCTCTTCTCGTTTATTTTCGCCCTCAACGCCAACATGGACTATGTTCAGCGGTTTGCCGCATCGAGCGGGAATATACGCCTCGCCCCCGATTCATCCATACAGCGGTCCAATTCGCTCATTCGGTTCCTTCCCTTCCTTGCCGTCGATGCAATGGCTGTTCTTTTTTACAGAATTCGTTACCCTGTTCTGACCCGGAAGATGCTGCAGACCGGACATCCCGCAGGCAGGTGGGGATTGGGCCTGAGCCTGAGTTCATCGTTGCTCTATACCGTCTCTCTTCCCTCCTTCGTCTCGACCGACGGTCTTGCACCGGCGGCTTTTTTCTGTTTGGTTCCCCTCATTCTTGCCGTACGGTTCAGCACCTACCGACGGGCGGTCTTCTACGGCGTCGTTTTCGGTGTGGTACAGACGATGCTGTGCAATTACTGGCTGGGGACATTCAGTCTTGTCTCACTTCAATTTATCACCGTCTACTATTTTATCCTCTACACAATTTTCATGGCGTTCGCCTTATGGATCGTCAAGAGAAATTGGGAGGTGATGTTTTTCACCCTTCCGGCAGTGTGGGTCATTTTCGACTTCCTGCGCACAACCGGTTTCATGGGCTATCCTTGGTCGATGCTCGGGACGTCCCAGTACCAATTTCTCCCTTTTATCCAGATTGCCTCCTTAACCGGCGTATGGGGGGTCAGTTTTACGGTTATCCTCATCAACGGCGTGCTTTCGGAATTAGTCACGGGCGGTATCCGAATCGGAAAGAGTGCGGATGGCGCCTTGAGCAGGCCCACTTACGCCACGGCCCTCATCACCGGTATCGTTCTTTTTGCCTCGGTCATGGTCTTTGGTGAAATAAGCCTGATGATCCAGTCCTGGAGGGAGCCGTCGAGAACAGTGAGCATAGCCCTCATACAACAGAATACCGACCCGAGGAAGAACGATTACAGGGCGAGTTTCGAGCGGCTTACGGCGATCACCGATCGGGCGCTTCAGGCGGAACAGGCGGACCTTGTTGCCTGGTCGGAAACGGCATTCGTGCCTAATATCCGCAAATGGAGCAAAGTCGATCCTCGTACCTCATCCTACGCTCGGCTGGTCCTCGATTTTCTCGAGTATCAGAAATCAATCGGCACCTGGCTTCTCACGGGAAACGATGACTACATGACGGTGGCAACCGATGAGGGGGAGCTACGACAAGATTACAACGCCTCCATTCTCTTTTCACCGGAAGGGGAACGGGTCCAAACCTATCATAAACTGCATCTGGTCCCGTTTACCGAATATTTTCCCTACAAGGAGCAGTTCCCCGGATTTTACAATATGCTCCTCGATTTCGACATTAACCTCTGGGAACCGGGAGATGAGATCGTTGTCTTCGACCATCCCCTCTTTACCTTCGCTACACCGATCTGCTTCGAAGACAGTTTTCCCGCCGACATCAGACGGTTTGTTCGCGAAGGCGCTGAGGTGGTCCTCAACCTGTCCAACGATTTTTGGTCCTTGACCGATGTAGAGGCACAGCAGCATTTCAGCAACGCTCTCTTTCGGGCCGTGGAAAACAGGCGGCCGTTGGTCCGGGCCACGGCTTCCGGAATAACCGCCTCTGTCGATACCTCGGGCAAAATCCGGTCGACATTACCGACCTACGTCGAGGGCTACCTTGTAGCCGATGTAGAGGTGCCGCAATCCCGATCCACGCTCTACCTTCGGTGGGGAGATTGGTTCCCAATAGCATTGATGGTCCTCCTGCTTGTAACTCCGCTTACCTACTACTTTTTTGACAGGTCGGGCAAATTAGGGAAATAAAAAGGCTGCCGCCGATAACGAGTTCTTCAAAGTTCTCGCCACGACAACAGCCTTTTCTTAATCCGAGTCGCTGCTCGATCGATCTGTTTCAATCGACAACGATCACAGCCCGGGAAATCACATGCCCGCCTCTTCACGAGTGGTGGAGGGAACGATTTCTCCTGCCTTCATCTTTTTGATTCGATCATTGACGATGTCCTTTACTTCCTGGGGAATAACGTCGTCGAACGAGTGATAGGGGGCCAATCCGGTGGAGTTCTCATTGATCCCGAAGGTCAATGTTCTACCGCCTTTGAGTGTCCCTTTTACGGCATCTTCGACAACTAAGTAGGTCGATTGGACGATACCTTTTACCGCGGAAGTGATAATGGTGTCCGGGGCAACATAGTTCTGGTCGACATCGACACCGATGGCGGCAACACCCGCCTCTTTACACGCGTTGATTGCACCGAGACCGGTAAGACCCGCAATTTGGAAAATGATATCGGCGCCCTGTTCGATCATGGCCAGGGCGGCCTCTTTTCCTTTTGCCTGGTCTTCAAAAGAGTTGGTCACAACAGAGATGATTTCACAATCGGGATTGACCGATTTCACACCTTCGTAAAAACCGACTTCGAACTTCTCTACCGGGGGGATGTCCATACCCAGGACGGCACCCACGACATTTTCATCGTTGAACTTCGGTGATACATCCGCGTACTCTTTAGTCATGAGTCCGGCGACGACGCCTGCCAAGTAACCCGACTCCTGCTCTTTATAGGTGATTCCAATCAGGTTTTCAGGGGAACCTTCAGGACTGACGAAAATGTCGATGCCAGCGAAGTAGGTATCGGGATAGTTCCGTGCTACTTCCTGGATGGCATCGGCCATCAGGAAACCGACACCGAAGACAACCTTACAACCGTCGTCCGCCAAACCGGAAAGATTTGGAACGTAGTCGGTCATCTGGTTCGACTCGATTACCCGAGGCTCTACACCCAGCTCTTCTTCGGCTTTTTTCAATCCTGCCCAGGCACCGTCGTTAAACGATTTATCGCCGAGACCCCCGACGTCGGTCGCCATTCCGGCGAGCATTCCCTCTCCGGGGAGTTTTTCCTCTTCCGCTGCCTTCTCTTCGGCCGGCTGCTCCTTTTCCGTCTCTTTTTCCGATTCAGCCGCTTTTTCCTGCTTCCCTCCGGCAAAAACCGCGAATGAGGTTATCAGGAGAAAAACGGTCAAAAAAACAAGTAGCTTTTTCATATGTCCTCCAAAATAATATATCTTTGCGCGTCTATCGGCGCCACAGGGGCCGTAAACGCATACAATCCTTACATCAAAACCTGATCACTCGTCTTCCCGTTCTATCATGAAGTCTTTCCCTACAGCTTTTGGTGGACGGGACCGCCTCACCAATCCGGCGACTGCAATCACGGTCGCGATGTAGGGGAACATGACGAAAACTTCCGACGGGACAGGGATCAATTCGATAATCTGGAACCGGACCTGCAGGGCGTCCGCCAATCCGAAAAAGAGGGAGGCGACAAACGCACCGATC
>CAZJBZ010000059.1:0-16188 GCA_964543975.1 uncultured Spirochaetales bacterium | reverse complement strand
GCGTAAAATGGTAGAAGAGTTATAGTTTTTTAAAAAGTCAAACCGTTCTTTTAGAAGATACTGAAATAATTTGATGGGTCAGTCCGGGGGAGTATCGTATCAAGATCAATATGGTATACTGATAGCATGAACAAACAGGAATTGACAGCAAACGAGCGGGAACGGTACCGGCGGCAAATGGGTATCGAGGGATGGGGGATTGATGTTCAGCAGCGTTTGAAGGCTGCCACAGTGGGTATCGCGGGCACCGGCGGCTTGGGTTCTGCGGTGGCGTTGTACCTGGCGTCTGCCGGTGTAGGGACGATTCTGTTGTGCGATTCTGGACGGATTGAGCTGTCCAATCTAAACAGACAGATTCTCTATTCCCAGGACAAAATTGGATCTATGAAAACGGCGGTAGCGGGAAAACGGCTTCTCGAGCTGAACCCGGAGATTCATGTCGAAGCCTCGGGGCAAAGGATAACAGATCAATCGGTTGCTTCCATTTTCGGTGAGTGTGAGCTTCTTATCGATTGTCTGGATAATTATGAGTCCCGTTATGTGTTAAACCGTTTTGCGGTGGCCGGACGACGTTCCTTTGTCCATGCGGCCATTCAAGAGTACTACGGTCAGATGCTGTCGATCAAGTCTCCCCAGACCGCCTGTTTGGAATGTTTTTTCCCTCGGGAAGAAGGCGTCACCGGGCCCGATGAGGGGTCCCGAGAGACGGAGTCTTCCTGTGAGGAGACCCGCTCTATCCGGCGCGATACCGTGACCGTTCCGGTGTGCGGTCCGGTTGCCGGGGTGGTGGGCAGTCTTCAGGCGATGGAAGCGCTGAAAATCTTGGGTGGAATCGAGGGGACCCATTTTGGGGAGTTCGTCTCCATAGACTTGCGTGATTTATCGCTCGAGCGGATAACGCTGCAGAAGGACCCCTCCTGTCCGGTGTGCGGTTAGCCGCCGCCGATGGGAGGGAAGAGGGCCAAGCTGTCGCCGGGAGATACCGTGTCCTCGAGACCGGCATGTGTTCCGTTCACAAAGATAATTGCAACTTTTTCTTCAGGGATGGTAAGCCGTTCTAAAACTTCCCGTATTGATTGCTGCCCCGATAGTACAATCCGGGCTTCTTTTTTATACAGTTTTCGTAGATTGGCAAACAATTTTATTTCGACGCTCATCACTTTACGATTGTCCATGATTAATACTCCGAATATCCTTCGAACGAACCCAAATCTTCCTTAATAGCGGGATTCTCCATTAACCTTTCCACTTCGGCAGCATCGATCTTTGGGTCCCACACTTTGAGCCCCAGCGATTCGCGCACCTTCCGCTCCACCTTGCCGATCTTCTGTTTGGAGGCGAAAAACCGCAGCACTTTTAGTTTCAATTTTGCAAGCGGTTTTGACCACTCCTCGGCAAAGCTCCCCGATTCTATTTCGTCGTAGGTCTTCTCGAACTTTTCCCGAAGGGGCAGTTTCATGTACCGGACACCTCGGGACATGGCACCGTATTGGCTGGTGTGTGAATGGAATTGCAACTGGTTGACGATACCAACCTCAGCAAACTTACGATAGGTATACGACATCTCCCCGCTCAAATACATCTCTATTAAGACCGCCTCGGCCGGGAGCCCTTTTTTCAAAAGGACATCCACACTGGTAAGGAGCACTTTACCGAAAGCGGGACCGAACGCCTGTTCGTTATACAGATCCAGTACCGCCTCCTGTTTCATGGTCACGGTAACCGCCCCTTTTTTTAAGGTACCTAAGGCCAGGGAAAGACCTAAGAGGACAGGGAGTGCGTTGCCGGTGGAATTTTGATGGACGCAGACGAAACTGAAAAATCCCTGTTGGTTGAGGTAATTTTCACGGACCCCGACACCGATCATTCGAGGTGCAATCATGATGATGTCGACATCAGGAGGTGGAGTAATATTCCGGAAGGCCAATGTGTAACCGCTTGCAAAACAGAGGACGGAACCTTTTCTAAGTTTCGGCCGTATTGTTTCTTCGAATATGGATGGGATTACCTCATCCGGCAGTAGAAGAAAGAGAATGTCGGCCTCGTTTGCTGCCTCACTGAAGGTGATGACGGGGAAGCCGTCCTCCCACGCGCGGGTTGATGATTCGTCTTCACTCCCAACGATGACCTTGAGCCCGCTGTCTCTCATGTTGAGGGCCTGTGCTCGTCCCTGGTTTCCGTAACCGATTACGGCGATCGTTTTCCCCTTTACCGCAGCGAGGTCTCCGTCCGCCTCTTTATAGGTCTGTTTTTCGGTTTGATTTTCCGGCATGTCCTTTCCTTTTCATATTCGTTATTGATAAGCTCATGTTTCAAGCTGTTTTTCATAGGCAATCTCTTTCTTAAAGAAGATGAGAAGAAAAACACCAATGATGATTGAGGCCATCCCTCCGTACTGGATAACTGCGACCGACTCGTGCAAAACGACACTTCCTAACAACGAGGCGATGAGGATGCTCGCGGAGGTAAATGCCAGCACTACTTCGTTCGCTTTCGCCTTTACAAAGCCGAATTGGGTGACCACGAGCGTTAGGATGGCGAAGATGAAAACCACCGCGGTAACGATGACCCGGATGTCGGTGATAAGCGAAAGCCGTTTTGTAAAGGTCTGGAACGCCATCATTGTACCGGCCGCGAATCCTATAACCGGGCCTCCAAAGCGGTAGCTGTTCTTTTTGGAGATGAGAATCGCCACCCCTTCGGCTGTAAAAAGAACGGCCGCGATAATGAGGAGCGGCCCCAATGAAAATTCGGTTACCGGGAGCAGCTCCATCCTGGAGGAGAAGAGGGTGACAAAGACCGTGCCTGTGATAATGCAAAATGCTCCGACAGCTTGGACGGGATTGATCCGCTCCTTCAGTACAACATAGGAGAAGATCAGCAGGACCAGGAGGCCGAACCCTTCCAGCGGAGCGATCAGATTGACCGGTGCAAAAGCCAGGGCGGCCCACTGGATAAAGACCGGCATGGCGGTAAGGATGGTGCCGATGATCCACACCCCTGAATGTTTGCTCTTAATCGATTCCTCTTTTATTCCTTCGATGGCGGACTTCTGGATTCCTTTCCCGATGTAGAGAGAAGAGTAGGAGATAAGCCCGATTGTAATCCCTAACGGAATATTCTGTTCAACCATTGTATAACCCACATAACCTTATACCAAGAGTAATGGCAGGGGTGGGAGTTGTCAAGCAAAAGGCCGGCCCGCTTGGACAGGGGGCTGATAGAAAACGTCACGTTAACGGTTTCGCTTCCGGATGAAGGTTTGGGGGAGAATGAGCACGGCACACTCTGCATGCCTGCTTACCTTTTCCGTTACCTTTCCGAAAAGCACACTCTCGATCCTGCTCTTCCCCTGTCGCCCCATAACGATGAGTTCGATATCGTTCTCTCGCGCGTAATTAAGAATTTCGTTCGGTTCATGGCCCACACGGCTCTCGACGGTCAACGTTTGTTCGGAAGGGACCTGCGATCGATAGACCCGATCGATATATTCATCGATGTCCCGTTTCGCCTTCTCATCGACATCTACAACTTCATACATATACGATTTCCAGAACTGGGCCTCCGATTCGGGAACAATGTGGAGTACATGCAGTTCGCTCTCTTTGCTCCGTAACGCCTGCTCTAACGCGATGGAGAAGGCGGCATCCGCGTTTTCGGAAAAATCGGTACAGAAAAGAATTCGGTCGAATGTTCCCATTGCGGTCCCTCCCGGTTATAACGTTCCGATAAGATTGGGCAGTACGAGTGATATCTGTGGAAAGAGCATCAGAAGGGCGGCTGCGATGATCAACGCCGCGAGAAAGGGCAGCGCGCCCTTGAATATGGTTTGAAGCGGAACGTCCCGTTCGATCCCGCTGACGATATAGACGTTGACCCCCACAGGCGGGGAGATGACACCCATCTGGGTTACGACAACGATGATCACACCGAACCAGATGGGATCGTAACCGAGTCCCAGGACAACCGGGTAAAAGATAGGTATGGTTAAAAGGATTAATGCCAAAGCGTCGATAAAACAGCCCATCACTAAGAAGAACACGATGATCATCCCCATGATGATCCAGGCGGGAAGCGGCAGACCGCTCAAAAAGCTCGCCAGTTCGTAAGGAATGCGGCTTACCGCTAAAAAATGGCCTAGAACAACGGCACCGGCGACGATGACCATCACCATACAGGAGGTCCTCAATGTCTCGAAGAGGGTCCGTTTCAGCATCTGAAAAGAGAGTTTGCCCCTGACCAGGGCGATGATGAGAGCGCCGAACGCGCCGATACTCGCCGCTTCGGTCGGGGTAAAGAACCCCGCGAACATTCCTCCCATCACAACGATAAACAGGATGACGGTCTCGATTACCCCCTTGAGGGAGGCGAGCCTTTTTCCAAGCGTCATTGGCGGTGCAGTGGGGCCCTTCTCGGGATGGCGGCGGCATTGCAGGTAGATGGTAAACCCGAAGAGGACGGCGATCATCAGGCCGGGCAGTACACCCGCTAAAAACAGTTTTCCCACCGACTGTTCGGTCATGATCGCGTAGACGATGAAAACCACCGAGGGAGGGATCAGCATGCCGAGCCCGCCGCCGGCCGCCACGGTACCGGTGGCCATTTCCATGCTGTATTTATACTTTTTCATCTCCGGCAGGGCGACCGAAGCCATGGTGGCTGCCGTTGCCGGTCCGGAACCGCAGATCGCGCCGAAGGCGGCGCATGCTCCTACGGTGGACATCGCCAAACCGCCGGGGAGCGGACCCAGCCAATGGTAGGCCGCCTTGAAAAGCCGTCCGCTGATGCCGCTGTGGAAGGCGATCTGGCCCATAAAAACGAACAGCGGGATGACGGTCAGCGAATAGGAGGAAAAGGTCTGGAAGATATCCGCCGCAAGCATGCTGAGAGCGGCGGAAGGATTGACGATGAGAGCGAAGCCGATTGTCCCCACCGCCGCCATCACGAACCCCACCGGCATGCTGGTGGCGAGCAGGAGAAAGAGGAACACGATGCCGATGAGACCGATCTGCAGCGGGGTCATGGTTTTATCATCTCCTTTCCAGGGTGAAGAAGATTGTCAAAAATGACCAGGACCACAACAAAGCTCGAGAAGGCGATCAGATAGGGGACCCAAAAGAGCGGCACCTGGAGGGTCATGGTTACCTGTCCCGTGGTCCTCAATTGGTTACCGTAGAGAGCGGATTGAAACCCGAGGACGATGAAGAGCGTCATGGCCATCAGTCTGAGCACGGTGTCCAGGACAATCCTTCCTATTCGCGAAAATCGATGGTAGAAAAACTCGATCGCGACATGACCTTTCACGGCTGTGGTATAGGGAAGGGCACAGGTAATGGTTACCACGATACCGATTAAGACCAGATCGTAGGCGCCTTTGATGGGCAGGTTAAAGAGGCGCAGCAGAACATCGGTGCAGGTTATCAGCATCATCCCCATAACACTGACCGCGGAAAGTGCCGCTAAAGCGTAAACGACCCATTTCAATGCTGAGTGATACGCTGCGATTGCCGACGTGCCGGCCCTCGATAATGCCACCGAAACGGCGCCCGAAGCGGTGTCTGACTGTTTTCCCGGCGAAGGAGTATTCATGCCAAAGCCTCTTTCACGACAGGGTCATATGGCCCTTGCCGGTTTATTCGGAGAGCTCCTCGATGCGGGAGTGGATATCGTTAACCAACTCCTCACCGGGGAGGCCGTTTTCTTTGGCCTGGGCGATATACGCGCCGATGACCGGTCCTACGGCCTCTTCCCACCTTTCCTGTTCCGATTCTGAGAGAGGGATGATTTCTTTGTTGAGCGACCGGACGAACTCCAACCCCTCTTCATCAGCCTGGTCCCACGCGGCACCGTGTTTTTTTGCCCATTCGTTGCTGATTTCGGTTATCGTTTTTTGGATATTTTCCGGCAGAGACTCCCATTTTGCCTTGTTCATGACGGCAAACATCGCCGTTGTGTAACCGATGACCGAACAGTCGGTCACGTAATCGATTACTTCACCCTGTTTCCATCCTTTAAGGGTTTCGATGGGACACATGGTCGCGTCTACTACTCCCTTTTGCAGGGCTTCGTAGGTTTCGGACTGGTCCATGGCAACGGGGGTCCCGCCTAAACTGGTAACGATTTTTGCCGAAAGACCGGTGGCCCTCGTTTTTAGTCCGTTCATATCGTCAAGGCCCCTGACAGGCTGTTTTGAAGCGATTATCCCGGGACCATGACCGTGAACGTACAACACGTGGACGTCGGAGACCTCATCGGGATTGTACTTTTGGACCATTTCGGTCGCGATGATACTGGCCGTCATGCCGTCCGGGTAGCCCAGCGGCAAGTCGAGACCTTCGAGAAGGGGGAACCGCCCTCTCGTGTAGGCATAGCAGCTCATCCCGATATCGCTTATGCCGTTGACCACACCGTCGTAGCATTGGGGGGCCTTTGTCAATGCGCCTCCCGGATACATGGTAATTGTGACCGCACCGTTGGTCCGTTTTTCGACCTCATCCGCCCACGCCTCCGCCGTTTTCGTCTGGATATGGGTCGGAGGAAAAAAGATGCTGTAACTCAGCTCTACCGTTTTCTCCGATTCCGATTCTTCCGTCCCGGCAGACCCGGCCGATTTTTCCTCGGCACTGCCCGTTTTGCCGGCCGCCTCGTCGGCTGCCGGCCCCTCTTCTTTCGAACAGCCGGTAAAAGCAACGGCTGCAATACACAGAATAACGATCATAATACGGGATAGCTTTTTCATTTTTCGTTCCTCCGGTTTTATGCTTTTCTCGTTCTCGGGCGCTATGGCTTTCCCGGGCGTTATACCTTGTCCGGCCACGTTGGCTGCCCCGGGCAGCACCCCTTTTAAGGGGCACTCTAACTACCTCGGGCAGCACCCTTTCCCGGGCGCTAAAGCCGCCTCTTTTTTAAGTTCCTACTATACACGGTAATAATTGACGCGTAAAGAGAAGCAATTCGAACTCTTGTGTAAAGAGAAGCAACACTTCATTTTTGGTTGTATTAATTGTATAAAGGAGGAATGAAGCGGAACGTACATCGCGTGCACCGTACTCGAAGGACTTGCTATCGATTTGAGAGAGGTAGTAGGGACGGCTTGAGTGCCTCGTGCCCCTATTGCGGAAGAGGTTCGTCTTCCATTCGATATCCGACACCTATTTCCGTTTTCAGATACATCGGTTGTGTCGGATCTTGTTCGATTTTTCTCCTCAAGTTGGCCATGAAAACGCGTAAGTATTGTGTTTCGGTCACTCTTCCCGGTCCCCAGACCTCTTTAAGAATCATTCTATGGGTAAGTACTTTACCCGCGTTACTTGCTAAAAAAACAACGAGTTTATATTCAATCGGAGTCAGGTGAATTTCTCTTTCATTTATGAATAGTCGTCTTTTTTGGAGATCAACACGGAGACCTTTTATTTTAATTTCGGAGACTTCTTGATCACCGGTTTTTAAATTCGATAAAGCGTGGCGCAGCGCTACACGTATCCGGGCCATGAGTTCACCAACACCGAACGGTTTTGTCAAATAATCGTCCGCTCCGTCATCAAGTGCCTGAACTTTTGTTTTTTCCTGTCCCCGCGCGGAAACTATGATAATAGGGATAGCACACCACTCTCGCAGTCTTTTTATTACCTCTAAACCGTCGATATCCGGTAGGCCCAAATCCAATAGAATTAAATCCGGCATATGTGATTTTGTGAGTGATACGGCTTCTACTCCCGTTTCGGTTTCGAGCACACGGTATTTCAAGGCGGTAAGTGAGGTCCTGATAAAATTGCGTACCGGAATATCGTCTTCAACTATGAGATTAAGGGGTGTATTCCTCATGGCTCAATCTCGTTATTGAAAGTCCGGACGATGTGTTCGTCATGAGGGATAGGGAGTGAAAATTGAAATAACGCGCCTTTGTCTCTCGTATTCCGCACGGAGATTGTTCCTCCATGTGCTTCTATTATCGATTTGCAGATTGCAAGTCCTAACCCCAGCCCCCGCCGTTCTTTTCCTATACCGTTCCCGGCTGTAACAAATCGTTGGAAAATTTGCGGCATAAGGCGGGGAGGAACTCCCGGTCCGTTATCCTGAACTTCAAAGACGGCGGAACTTTCTTTCTCATAAGCACGGACTTCTATGACGGACTGCTGAGGCGTATACCGCACGGCATTGTCTACGATGTTGATAAGTACCTGTTGGATAAGTCCGGCATCCATAGGAGCTAAGAAAGGAGTAGAGGGAAGTATCGCCCGCAGTGTATGATAGTGTGCTTGTTTCCTCATTCTATTTACAACAGTCAGGATGACTTCTTCGACTACCTCCCACTCTTTTGAGAGCCCTTTATACCCCCCTTCCGCTTTGGTGAGGCTTAACAGGTTTTCAACAAGTTGGGTCAGCCAGGTAGAATCGTCGATTATGTTCTGCAAGAGCTTTTTCCGTGTCTTTTTGTTGATATTGTTTTGTTCATGCAGCAGCGTGCTGCCGGCGCCGGCGATCGCTGTTAAAGGTGTGCGAAGATCGTGTGAGATAGAACGCAATAAATCGCTGTGCAGCCTTTCTCGTTCAATTTCTACTCTTGTTTCTTCCCTCTCCCGGTTGAGTCGTTCTCTGTCCAATGCCAGCGCGAGTTGGGCGGTGACCGCTTCGAGAATAGAACGTTGACTGAGATCGAGTCCCGTTCCGTTACAGTTTACACCGAAAACGCCAAGGACTTTTTCTCTGCTTCGAAGAGGCAGATAGAAACCTTTTGCCTCCGGTAGTATCTCAGTACCATTCCCCGCAGTGACACCGTTCTCCATAACATAGTGTACGACATTCGTCTCCTCGTCCTCGATTATACTTTTCACACTACTTTCTACATGTTCATTTTTGTCGTCATAGATGTGCAGAGGAAGGGAGAAATGTTCCGGCGTGTCTTTACCGTCTGCGGGTAGATAACAGACGAACTCTTTATTCATCAAGCCCTGGACCTGTTCGAGGGCAGTTATAATAATTTCTTTTTTTCCGATTGTTTTTAACAGGCTCCGGCTGATATTGTAAAGTATTTCCGTCCTCCGTTCTCTGATCTCCGCCGCTTGTGCTTCCTTTTTCATACGGCCGGTAATTTCACTGGCCGTCAAAGCGACAACGAGCATGACCGGAAAGGTAATTAAATATTGCGTGTCATATACCGCAAAGGTGAACCTCGGTTGTGTGAAGAGGAAATTAAAGGTAATAACACTGACTACGGCTGAGGCTAGTCCTAAAAATCTTCCACTGGTAATAGAGACAAACAGGACCGCAAGGAGGAAAATAATGACGATATTTGTATCACTCAAGCCGATGGAATAAAAGAGAAAACCGACCACTACTGAAATAGAGAGTATCCCTACGGTACTGAAAATAGATTTATAATTGAACTTCTCGGTAAAACCGGACCCGTTGTGTAGTTTCTGTTGTTCACGCGTTTTTAAATTATAATCTTCAGGTTTCCCCGGAATGACATGGATGTCGTAGAAGGGTAATTCGGCAAAGAGCCTCTCCAGTATAGTTTCGTGAAACCGAAAGAAACGAGATAGTTTTCTTCGGGGGTTATTCCCTATTACAATCTTACCGATGTTTCTTCCTGTGGCATATCTGATTATTTCATCCGCAATATTTTTACCGTGAATAGTGTTTATTTGAGCTCCCAAATCGTCCGCTAAATCTAAATTACTCTTTAATGAACGTTTTTTTTGCTCCGGATAATGAAGCTCCCCCTCGGTTTGAATATGGAGTACGGTCCAGCCGGTTCCGTATGCGGCAGCCATTCCTGCCGCGGCATGTATTACATGGACGGAAGAAGGGGCGGAACTTATACAGGCAAGAATGCTATCATCATTTTTCATAGGTGCGTAACGGACTTATATAAAAAATCTATAAAATTTTTCCTGTCCGCATAAAGATACCATAAAGAAAGCGGTAGCAGCAATTGCATCTATTTCCAAAGATAGAAAAATAGTGGGTGTATGAATATACGTCCGGTATTACGCGGTTTCGCCGTCATTTTGTTGATATATTCACTTTTTTTCTTTGTTACCGTTTTCGTGGCATTATGTTTCGGCGAACGGTTTACGCCGTTCTTAGTGCCGGGAGTATCTGTTTTCGTCTTTTCTTTAGCCATACTGCTGTTGATTCCAAAAACCGAAGAAAAAATATCGCATAAACAGAGTTTTGTGCTCGTAACAGGTACGTGGTTTCTCATTTGTTTTATCGGTTCGTTTCCGTTTCTCCTCGATGATACGGCATTAGCATTTGCGGACGCCTTCTTCGAATCGACGAGTGGATTTACAACGACGGGGAGTTCGATATTTTCCGATGTGGAACTATTACCGAAATCAATCCTCTTTTGGCGGTCGTTGACCCACTGGATCGGAGGGATGGGAATCATTGTCCTCACTGTGGCGGTTTTACCGTTGTTGGGGGTAAGCGGGTACCAATTAATGAAGGCTGAGGCCCCGGGGCCTGATATCGAGAAATTGACTCCGCGCATTACGCATACGGCAAAAGTATTTTGGATTTTCTACATTTCACTGACGGTGATTGAAACAATACTCCTCTGGGCAGGCGGGCTTTCGTTTTTCGATGCTTTAAATCATACTTTTGCTACACTTGCCACCGGCGGCTTTTCAACACGAAACGGAAGTATTGCCGCCTTTCAAAATCCCTACGCTGAGGTGGTTGTAACGGTTTTCATGGTCCTCTCCGGTATCAATTTTACTCTCTATTACCGAATGGTAATCAAGGATTTGGACCGCGTACGCAACGACAGTGAGGTAAAGGCGTATCTTGGCCTTTTTTTATTTCTTGTGGTCGTAGTAACCATAAATCTATGGAGTAAAGGCACGTTCGGCTCATGGGGTGTCTCTCTCCGCAAAGGAGCATTTCAAGTAGCCACTTTAATGACATCAACAGGTTTTGCAACCGCGGACTATACTCTTTGGCCTGAACTCTCGCAAAGTGTATTGCTTCTGATGTTGTTTATCGGCGGCTGTGTCGGTTCGACAAGCGGCGGAATCAAGATGTTTCATGTAACCGTATTGAGTCAACTTGTCGCTCATCAAATAAAAAGGCTTATTCATCCTTCCGGAGTATTTTGTATAAGGCTGAATAGAAAGCCCCTTTCAAATGACATAATTGTAGCTACCGTCGGCTTTGTAACACTCTATATCTCTCTAGTATTGCTCTCTACAATGGTCGTTGCAAGCAGCGGGACTGATCTTATTACAGGATTTACAGCTAGTCTTGCGGTTATCGGTAATATCGGACCCGGATTCGGAAAGGTGGGGCCTGCAGGGAATTTTGTCTTTTTTCCGGCATATGTAAAGATATGGCTTTCGATAGTAATGGTTTTAGGCAGATTGGAGATTTATACTGTACTTGTTATTTTTACTCCCGCCTTTCTAAGGCGCTGAATAATCTGGGGCCGGAGGTTTACTTTTTTACTTTTTCCGACACACTTCCGGGTGTCTCTCGGGGTAACAAGTGCACGCTTCGAAAAAAGTGATAGTCAAGGTGTTGAACGGTTTTCTCCATTCTACTATTCTACTATTAACATAAAACGGACAGAGGAGTATGAAATGGCGGTGAAAGATATTAATCGATATTTAGACCACGCAATACTGAAACCTGAGTTGTCTCGGCAGGAGACGATCGACGCAATTCAGGTGGGCATCGACTATAAGGTGCGGACCGTCTGTGTCCGGCCGTGCGACATCGGGCTTGCCGCCGATATGTGCCGAGGAACGGAAACAGAGGTCTCGTGTGTCCTGTCGTTTCCTCACGGTTGTACAATGAGTTCCGTCAAAACAGAGGAAGCCCGCCGCTACATAGAAGCCGGTACCAATGAAATCGATATGGTGGTCAATTTCGGATTTGTTCGTTCCGCCATGTGGGAGGAAGTAACTGCGGACATAAAAGCAGTGACCGATGTAGCAAAACCGAAAGGTGTTGTGGTCAAAGTGATCTTTGAGACCGCCTATCTCGCTCTCGATGAAATCAAGCGGACCGTAGAGTGTGCCGTTGAAGCAGGGGCGGATTTTGTAAAAACATCGACCGGTTTCGCTTCGGAAGGGGCCACCGAGGAGAAGGTGAAGGTGATGATAGATACGGCCGCAGGTCGGGTCCGGGTAAAGCCGTCCGGAGGAATCCGGGACAGAACACGGGCAGAGATGTTCGTTGAGATGGGGGCCATGCGGATCGGAAACGGCTACACTTCTACGCAAGCGATTTGTGAAGGTGGTTCGTCTCAGGAAATCGGGAAGGAAACGTACTGATAAAAATGAAAAAGAGAGGCAATAAAGATGGCTAAACCGATTGTGGTTATCGGCAGTTCGAATATAGATCTCACCATGAAGATGGACCATCTCCCCCAGCGGGACGAGAGTGTTCCTAACGCGGAGTTTATGCGGACCTTCGGCGGAAAGGGGGCCAATCAGGCGGTCGCCGCCGCACGGGCCGGGGGGACCACCTATTTCGTCAACTGTGTGGGGGACGATCCGTACTCCGAGAGAATGGTGGCCGGGTATAAAGAGAGCGGCGTGAACGCCAACTATATCTTTCATGAAAAAGGCATATCGAGCGGTACCGCCTTGATAATGATCGGTGAAGGGGGACACAACTATCTTTCCGTGGCCCCCGGAGCGAACGGACGGCTGCTCCCGGAACGCGTCGAGCAGATTCGCGACCTGATCGGTTCCGCAGCCTACGTGCTGATGCAGTTCGAAATTCCTCTCCCCACAATTGAAAAGGCACTGGAAGTGGCATGGGAAGAAAAGGTGCCCGTCGTATGGAACTTCGCTCCCGCGCAAAAAATGGAAAAAACCCGTTTAACCTCCTTCCTGCAAAAAGTCGAGATTCTCGTTGTGAACGAACCGGAAGCCGGAGCGGTAAGCGGCGTCCGGGTGACCGATCAAAAAACGGCGGAAGAGGCCGGGACCATCATAAGGGCACAGGGAGCGGAAACAGTCATCGTTACCTTAGGTGAAGCCGGGTCGGTCATCATAACGGGGAATGAGAAGGGGGAGGCTTTTCACGTCCCGGCATTTCCGGTGGAACCGGTCGATACCACGGCGGCCGGTGATACCTACTGCGGCTGCCTTGCGGTCGCCCTCGCCGAAGGAAAGAGCTTTCGGGAAGCGGTCCGGTTCGCCGGTGCGGCAGCGGCCCTCTCGGTACAAAAAATGGGTGCTCAGCCGTCCACTCCGTGGCGGCGCGATATCGATGCTTTTCTCGAGGACCGAGATTTGAATCCTTAAAATCCACTTTAATGCTCTTTTCATTTGACGAAGCCCGCGTCAATCTGTATTCTTAGATCGTAGGAGGAACTATTGATGAGTAAAAGAATATTGGTTGTTGATGATTCTACATCCATGAGACAGATGGTGAGTTTTACCCTCCAGGAAGAGGGGTATGAGGTGACCGAGGCCGAGGACGGCCAGAAAGCACTTAGCGTGCTCGATTCGGCCGATCCGGAACTCATTATTACAGATATAAATATGCCGAATGTCAACGGCTTAGAGCTTATCAAAAATGTTCGGCGTAAAGATAAATATAAAACGACACCTATCATCGTTCTTACTACCGAATCGGAGAACGAAATGCAGGAAAAGGGGAAGAGGGCCGGTGCCTCGGCGTGGCTGGTGAAACCCTTTACACCGGAACAACTCAACGAGACTGTGAAGAAAGTCGCGGGTTAAATTGATACCAATAATTTGACGTTGTGTGGGGTCGGCTGTAAGTTAATAGCAGGAGGAAAAAGATGCCGAACAAACAGCGTATTGAAAATTTATCCCGACATAAGAGTGAAAACCATCCCATTATCAGTTTATATTTGAATGTTACCCCTCCATGGCAATTTAAGACAAAAACAAACTCATTAGTGCGGTCGCAGATCAAGGAAGTAAGAGAAAATACTAAAATACCGCAGCAAGAAATTGAAGATTTAGAGAAACTCTTAGTTGAAATCGAAGATTACATCAAAAATAAAGAGGGAAGCTTTAAGCAGACAAAGCTCTTCGTTCTTTTTGCCGATACCCAAGGATACTGGGAGGAGTTTGCCCTACCGGTCGGACATCCGAGTCTCCTCATGGTAAAACCATCACCCTATATTCGGCCGTTACGCGTGCTGGAGGAACAGTTTCCAACTTTTTGCTTAGTTGTCGGAGATTCCAAGGTGTCAAAGATATATACCTATTGGAGCGGCTCCATCGTAGAAAAAAAGGTGGTCCGTACCGAAGAAGAGATTATCGGGGAAACAGACGAAGCAACAGGCGGTTTTGGCGAACAGCGGTACCAGCGTTATATAAAAGACCATGTCCTGCGTCATATGAAACGCACCGCGGACATCATTCTCGAAATGTTTCAAAACGGAGAATTCGATTATTTGATAGTCGGTGCAACCAATACAAAAAATCTTGCAACCTTGAAAAACAACCTGCATAGTTATTTGAAGGAGGTTTTGGTAGGAGAGATAAACGCCGGACCGGAAAACAACAGTGAGACTGTCCGGAAAAAAGCGAGTAAGGTCGCATCCGAATGGGAAAAACGGAAAGAGAAAGATATTGTCGATATGCTTCAAGAAAACGCCTATTCCGACGGTTACGCGGTCGTTGGGGCCGGACCTACGATTAAGGCGCTCATGAACGGCCAGGTGCATACGCTTGTTGTGAAGGCTGATGCCGAAAAACCGGGGTATGTGTGTCCTGAGGACCACTACCTTTCCCTCTCTTCAGAGCATTGTCCCTTTTGTAACAAAGAGTTACAAAAAACGGAGAACATTATCGATGAAATGGTCGAGGAAACGATAGCCCAAAGCGGCGAAGTAAAGCACCTTGTAAATTACGGCGACCAATTAGAGAAAAAAGAAACGGGAGCATTACTGCGGTTTAAGATTTAAGGTAACGCTAATATCGAAGAAAGTGCGGGAACCATCTTACGCGCCTTAATCGTTGTTCCCGGCTTTGTTCTTTTTAGAAGTATTTCCGTTGTCGCGCTCACCTGTTGACTAAGGCAAAAGCCACCACCTTTGGTGGTGGTCACAGTTAGGCTTTGCCTTAAGGGGTTTCTTCCGGTGGTGGCTTTTGCAGCATTTCGGGCCGTTCATCTATTACAGCACGATCAGAGGTAAGGGGAGCAACCCATGAATACAGCCGAAGAAATCAATAACGCCACGGAAAAAGAGGTAAAAGTCGAGACCGATAAGGCAAGACCGGTCCGACTGCTCATCAAAAAGAGGCCGGCTGAACATCCGCTCACTTTTTTTTTCGGCTATTATAGTGAACGATTACCGTAAGACATTACATGGTAGAGGAGTACTTTCCGATGAAAATAACCGATATTCGAGCAATAGGATTAAAAGGGGCCACCCCGGAAGGTGGGTGGAGTGATGAGTTGGAGCAGGAAGATTGCGTTCATACCGTCATCGCCGTTTTTACCGACGAAGGAGTAACAGGATTAGGGAGCGTATTTACCAACGACATACTCGTAAAGGGCGCGCTTTCCCTGCTTGAACCGCTGTATCAGGGAGAAAGTGGGTGTGAACCGGAACGTGTAAGCGAGAAACTGCGCCGGAACATGTTCTGGCTGGGCCGCGGCGGTACGATAACCCACACCATAAGCGGTATCGATATCGCGTTGTGGGACATTTTCGGCAAGGTGACCGGACAACCGGTGGGCAGGCTGCTCGGTGGTCGGTACCGGAACCGGGTCCGCCCCTACGCCTCACTTCTGATGGACCGGCCCGGACCGCTTGCCGAGCATCTCATTTCGCTCAAAGAAAAAGGCTACCGGGCTTTTAAAATGGGATGGGGTCCGTTCGGTAAAGTGAGCGGCCGGTTGGATGAAGAGATCGTTCGGACCGCACGGAAGACGGTGGGGGATGATGCGATGCTGATGGTGGATGCCGGGGGAAGCGACGCATTCTGGCCCCACGGATATAAGTGGGCGCTTCGCACCTCCGAAATGTTGGCGGCCTACAACGTCGGTTGGTTCGAGGAACCGCTTAAACCGGACGCTTTGGAAGAATTCGTCGAACTTAGGCGCCGTTCTTCCGTCCCCATTGCAGGGGGGGAGGCGCTTACCAGACGACAATCGTTCAAACCGTTTTTACAGGCAGGGGCGTTCGATATCGTCCAACCGGATGTAACGAAAGACGGAGGAATCACCGAATCACGAAGGATCGCC